>JBMOJG010000145.1:0-7069 GCA_049316925.1 Alsobacter sp.
TGTCGACCGACAAGGCCGCCAACCCGATCAACCTCTACGGCGCCACCAAGCTCGCCTCCGACAAGCTGTTCGTTGCCGCCAACAACATGGTGGGGTCGCGCAAGACCCGGTTCTCGGTGGTGCGCTACGGCAATGTGGTGGGGTCGCGCGGCTCGGTCGTGCCGTTCTTCCGGCGGCTCGTGGCCGACGGGGCCGCCAGCCTGCCGATCACCGACACGCGCATGACGCGGTTCTGGATCACCCTGCCGCAGGGGGTCGATTTCGTGCTGCAGGCCTTCCGGCGCATGCATGGCGGCGAGATCTTCGTGCCGAAGATCCCCTCGTCGCGCATCACCGATCTCGCCGAGGCGATCGCGCCGGGACTGCCGCACGAGATCGTCGGCATCCGGCCGGGGGAAAAGCTGCACGAAATCATGTGCCCGCTCGACGATAGCCACCTGACGCTGGCGTTCGACGACCATTTCGTCATCCGGCCGACGATCAGCTTCGTCAGCAACCCGGACTACGCCGCCAATGCACTCGGCGAAAGCGGCGTGCCCGTCCACCAGGACTTCGAGTACAATTCAGGGACGAATCCGGAGGTTCTCAGCGTCGAGGAGATCCGGACGCTGCTCGCGGAGACGCCATGATCCCGTATGGTCGCCAGGACGTCTCGGACGAGGACGTCGCCGCCGTCGTCGCCACGCTGCGGTCCGACTTTCTGACGCAGGGACCGGCGATCGCCTCGTTCGAGCGCTGCGTTGCCGCCTATGTGGGCGCTCCCCACGCGGTGGCGGTCTGCAACGCCACGGCGGCGCTACATCTGGCCGCACTGGCGCTGGAGCTTGGCCCGGGCGACTGCCTCTGGACTGTTCCTAACACCTTCCTGGCGACAGCCAACGCGGCGCGCTATTGCGGCGCCGACGTCGATTTCGTCGATACCGATCCGCGCACCTACTGCATGTCTGCAGAGGCGCTCGCCGCCAAGCTCGTGGTTGCGGAACGCGACGGAAAGCTGCCGAAGATCGTCTCGCCGGTGCATTTCGCCGGGCAGTCCTGCGACATGCCGGCCATCAAGGCGCTGTCGGACCGCTACGGCTTCCGCATCGTCGAGGATGCGTCGCACGCCATCGGTGCCGACTATCGCAACGGCAAGGTGGGCGACTGCCGCTACTGCGACATCTGCGTGTTCTCGTTCCACCCGGTGAAGATCGTCACCTCCGGCGAGGGCGGGATGCTGACGACCAAGGACCGCGAGCTGGCGACCCGGCTGCAGGAGCTGCGCACCAGCGGCATGACGCGCGATCCGGCCCGGATGGTCGGCGAGAGCGAGGGCCCCTGGTACTACGAGATGGTGCATCTTGGCCTGAACTACCGGATGACCGACATGCAGGCGGCACTGGGCGAGAGCCAGATGGCACGCATCGACGCCTTCGTCGCCCGCCGCCGCGCGCTGGCGGCGCGCTACGACACGGCGCTGGCCGGACTGCCGCTGACGGTACCGTTCCAGGACCCGGACGGCCAGTCGGCGTTCCACCTCTACCCGATCCACCTGCAGCTCGACCGGCTGACACAGGGGCGGCGGGCAGTGTTCGAGACGCTGCGGGCACGCGGAATCGGCGTCAATGTGCACTACATTCCCGTGCATCTGCAGCCCTATTACCGCCGGCTCGGCTTCAAGCCCGGCGACTGTCCGCAGGCCGAATCCTATTACGCCGGCGCCATCACCATCCCGCTGTTCGCCCGGATGACCGACGCCGAACACGCCACCGTGGTCGAAACGGTGCGCGACACAGTGCTGGCGGCGGCGGCCTGAGACACCAATGGCCGCCGCACGGCTCGCGCTAGGCACCGTCCAGTTCGGCCTCGCCTACGGGGTCAGCCATGGCGGCCAGGTTGCGGCCGGCGAGGCCGGGCAGATCCTCGCGCTCGCGCGGTCGCTTGGGATCGACCTGATCGACACGGCGGCAGCCTATGGTGACAGCGAGGCGGTGCTGGGCACCCTGCCCGGCTCGCAGGATTTTGGCGTCGTCACCAAGACCATCCCGCTGCGCAAGCGGGTGCTGGAGGCCGGCGATGTCGCCACGGTCGCCGACGGACTCGACCGGTCGCTGGCCAGGCTGCGGCGCGACCGGGTCGACGTCGTGCTCGTCCACGATGCCGGCGACCTGCTGGCACAGGGGGGCGACCGGCTCTGGGCCGTCCTTGAGGCCGCCCAGGCCCGTGGCCAGGTCGGCCGCATCGGCGTCTCCGTCTATGACGGGGCCGAGGCGGATGCGGTCAGGGCCCGGTTTCCTGTCACGGTTGTGCAACTGCCGCTTAGTGCTCTCGACCAGCGCCCCGCGACCGATGGCACGCTCGACCGGCTGGCGGCGGCCGGCATCGAGGTGCATGTCCGTTCCGTGTTCCTGCAAGGCCTGTTGCTGATGACGGCGGCGGAGGTGCCGGACAGACTGGCGGCTGCCCGCCCAAATCTGGCGCAGTGGCGGGCCGCCTGCGAGGCGGCCGGCGCGTCGCCAGTTGCCGCCGCTCTGGCCTATCCGGCCTCGCTTGCAAGCGTCGCGCGGATCGTCGTCGGCGTGCACTCGACCCGCCATCTGGCCGAGATCATCGCCGGCCTCGAGGCGGCGCCGTCGTTGGACTGGGGCCGGTTGGCCTGCAACGACCCGGCCGTTGTCGATCCGCGGCGCTGGCCGGCCGGCTGACAGGGAGCGTGATGATGATCCTCGGCGTGCTGCAGGCCCGTGTCTCGTCCAGCCGACTCCCCGGTAAGGTGCTGGCGCCCATCCTCGGCCGGGCGATGATCCTGCGCCAGATCGAGCGCCTGTCCCGCTGCCGGCGGCTCGACAGGCTCGTCGTCGCCACCAGCACCGATCCGTCAGACGACGCGCTGGCGGAGCTCTGCGCCGCCGAGGGCATCGCCGTGTCGCGCGGTTCGCTCGACGATGTGCTGGCGCGGGTGCTGGCCGCGGCGCGCCCCGCTGCGCCCGAATGGCTGGTGCGGCTGACCGGCGACTGCCCTCTGGCCGACCCGGCCGTCATCGACCGGGTGATCGACGAAACGCTGGCCGCCGGCGTCGACTACGGGACCAATGCGGTGGAGCCGACCTGGCCGGACGGGCTCGACGTCGAGGTGGTGCGCATGGCCGTGCTGGAGGCGATCGCCGCGGAGCCGCGGACCACGGCCGAGCGCGAGCATGTGACATTGGCCATCCACCGCCGCCCGGACCGGTTCCGGCTGCTTCACGTCAAGGGTGAGGCAGACCTGTCGCACCTGCGCTGGACGGTAGACGAGCCGCGCGACCTTGACCTCGTGCGGCGAATCTACGGGGCGCTCTATCCCGTTGATCCGGCGTTCGAGACTGCCGCCATTCTGGCGCTACTGGAGCGGCAGCCGGAGCTGGCGACGCTGAACCGGGATATCGTCCGCAACGAGGGGCTGGCCAAGTCGCTCGCGGCGGAACGGCCGGCAGACTGAGGCCCGGTCCGGCTTTGCCTCGCCCCCTTGGTCCGGTCCATTGTCGCCGCGCATGACCAACCCAACGCGTCCCCGCGACGATACCGCGGCGCCCGCCGCTGCGCCGCGCCTCGTTGCGCTGGATGGGCTGCGCGGCGTGTTTGCGCTGGGCGTGATGGCGTTCCACTACCTGATGTGGACGGCGCCGCCCGAGGCGCAGCCGGCCCGTGCCCTTGTCCTGGCGGTCGGGCTCTACTGCGTCGACGGCTTCTTCGTGATCAGCGGCCTGAGCCTGACCGTGGCGTCGGGCGCCACGAACTGGCGGCGGCCGCGCCAATGGCTGGCCTATGCGGTGCGGCGCTTCGCGCGGCTCTGGCCGCTCTACGCGGCGGCGACACTGCTGGCCGCGATCGTCCTGGTGCGCAACGGCGTGCCGGCTGGCCGCGTTCTCCGGCCCTGGGGCGTTGGCGCTGCTTGCCGCCGGGCTGATCCTGGCCGCGGCCAGCGCCGCGGTGTGGGGCGGTGCCGACAGCGTCAGCCTGGTGACGCCGGTGCCCCCGCCTTGCATTTCTGGTCGCGTTGACGCTGATGGCGGCGGCCCCGACCCGGCCCGGATTGGGTGCGGCGCTGCCCGACAGCGCAGCCACACTGCTGGGCCAGGCCTCCTATCCGGTCTACCTGCTGCACCCCTTGGTGTTCGAGGCGGTTCGTGGCATCACAGAACCGGGTCCGGCGCTGGTCGCTGCGGCCATTCCCGTCGTGATCGTGGCCAGCCTGGCCGTGCATCGCGGACTTGAACTGCCCCTGATCAGGGCCGGCGCACATGTTGCCCGGCTGATCACGGTCCGGGACCGGCCCGTTGCGGTCGCGCCCCTCCCAAACCGGAAGGCTTGACGATGTCGCAGCGCTACGCCCGTTCCGAAGAGCTTCTCGAACGCGCCCTTCGGACCATCCCGCTCGGCTCGCAGACCTTTTCGAAGTCGAAGACGCAGTATCCGTACGGGGTCTCACCCTATTTTGTCACCCGCGGCAAGGGCGGCCATGTCTGGGACGCAGACGGCAACGAATATGTGGATTTCATCAGCTCGCTGGCGGCGGTGACGCTCGGCCATGGCGATCCGGACGTGCAGGCCGCCGTGGCCGCGCAACTCGAGGATGGGGTGATTTTCTCCCTCCCCCACCCGCTGGAGATGGAGGTCGCCGAGCGGCTCGTCGCCATGGTGCCGTGCGCCGAGAAGGTCCGGTTTGGCAAGAACGGCTCCGACGCCACGTCCGGCGCGGTGCGGATCGCGCGCGCCTTCACCGGCCGCGACCATGTCGCGGTGTGCGGCTATCACGGCTGGCAGGACTGGTACATTGGCGCCACGGCCCGCAATCGGGGCGTGCCGAAGGCGGTCCGTGAGCTCACCCACACGTTTCCGTTCAACCACCTGCCGGCGCTCGAGGCGCTGCTGGCCAGCCATCCCGGCGGGTTTGCCGCGGTGATGATGGAGCCGATGAATGTCAGCGATCCGGCACCCGGCTACCTGCAGGCGGTGAAGGAGCTCGCCCATCGGCATGGGGCGCTGCTGATCTTCGACGAGACCATCACGGGCTTCCGTTTCGCCAATGGCGGAGCACAGGAACTGCTCGGCGTGACGCCGGACCTTGCGACCTTCGGCAAGGGCATCGCCAACGGCTATCCGCTGGCCGCCGTGGCCGGCCGGGCCGACGTGATGGCCGAGATGGAGGAGGTGTTCTTCTCCTTCACGATGGGCGGCGAGACCCTGTCGTTGGCCGCCGCCAAGGCCACGCTCGACAAGCTGGTGCGCGAGCCGGTGACCGCGACCCTGGCGGCCCGCGGCCAGGAGGCGCTGGACCGCACCGCCGCACTGATCGCGGCGAACGACCTCGGCGATGTGCTGTCGGTCTCCGGCCATCCGTCCTGGGGCTTCCTCAACATGCGCGATGCCGGCGGTTACTCGGCGTTCGAGATCAAGACCCTGTTCCTGCAGGAGGTTTTCGCGCGCGGGGTGCTGACTTTGGGAACGCACAACCTGTGCTACGCGCATGGACCTGCCGACATCGACCGGCTGATCACCGTCTACGGCGAGGTGTTCCCGATCCTCGCCGACGCCATCCGCAACCGGGGTCTGAAGCAAATGCTGAAATGCGAGCCGCTGCAGCCGCTTTTCCGCGTGCGGTGAGGATCTGATTCACCCCAGCAGGGGGACGATCTCGGCGAGCGCCGCGACCCTGCCCACGGCGGGCGGCCAGTCGCGCAGGTCGAGCCCGCCGGGCGGCAGCAGCCCGCAGACCGCGACACCGGCGGCCAGCGCCGCCCGGGCGCCATGGGGACTGTCCTCGACCGCGATGCTGGCGGTGGCGGCAGCCCCGGTCAGCTCCAGCGCCTTCAGGTAGGGATCGGGAAACGGCTTGCCGCGGCTGCAGTCCTGCGCGGTCACCAGCACGTTGACGAGACCGGGCAGTTCCGCGTCCAGCCAGGCGGCGACCCGCGGCCGGGCATTGGAGGTGACAACGGCCGTCGCCCAGCCGGCAGCGCGCGCCGCCACGAGCAGGTCCCGGGCTCCGGGCATCGGCCGCACCTCCGCGAAGGCGGTGTCGAGCGCGGCGCCATAGCGTTCCAGAAGCGCCGCGGGATTGCCCGGAATGGCATGGTCCCGGCACAGGATGGCGACGACTTCGGCCAAAGGCGGCCCGTTCAGGCGGTCGAACTCCGCCTGCGTGGGCTCGCGGCCATGGTCGGCCAGAAAGGCCGCATAGGCCGTCCACATCACGCCTAGGCTGTCGGCGAGCGTGCCGTCGAGGTCGAGCAGCAGGCCGCGCCGCGGGATCACGCCGCATCCTTGCGGCAGACATAAAGCCGGTTCTGGCCGAAGCCACCGAAACCGGCGAGGCATGCAGCGCCGTCCACGCCAGCCGCAGCGGCGGCAATCTGCAGCTGCGCGGCGGCGTCGACCAGCGGGTGGCCGTAGTCGACCGTGCCGCCATTGATCATCGGCACCAGCACATAGAGCAGCAGGTCGTGCAGGCTGACGATGTCCTCCTCGGCCAGCAGGGTGAACCCGGCCGCGGCCAGCCCGGCCAGCACCGCTGGGCGGTCGAAGAAATGGTTGAAGGCCGCCGGCGCGCGGCGCGGCAGGCCGGCAAGTTCGCGCAGGTCGTTCTGCCGGGCGTGGGCCTGCGTCTCGTTCTCGATCATCACCAGATGGCCGCCGTGCGGCAGCAGCGCGGCGATCGACGCGAAGGCGGCAACCTGCAGCGCGGTGCTGTTGAGATTGATCAGGCAGCGGTCGGTGAACACCACGTCGAAGCCCTCGGCCGGCAGGTCGAGCCTCAGCACGTCGCCTCGGGCGAAGGACAGCCTGTCGGACCCGAGCCCCGCCTCGGCGCGCAGGGCCTCGGCGGCCTCGACCATGGCGGGGACGTAGTCGATCCCCATGATGCGAGCCTGCGGCAAGGCGCGGGCCAGGTGCAGCGCGTTCTGGCCGTTGCCGCAGCCAATCTCGACGATGCGGGCCGCGCCGGCGGCCACCAGTGGCGCGATGACCCGTTCGAGCGCCGCCAACTCGATGCGTTTGACGGTCGGCGTCTTGGTGGTGGCGCGCAGCCCGGTCCCGTAGGCTGCGGCCC
>JBMOJG010000146.1:0-7053 GCA_049316925.1 Alsobacter sp.
TTCAGGGTGTGGATACCCACTCCGCCACTCGCCGCGGTGACCACCACCGTGTCGCCGAGGCGCAGGCCGGCGCGCCGCAGCGCGTGGTAGCCCGTGCCGACGGCACAGCTCAGAACGGCGGCGATGGGCAACGGGATCGACGCAGGGACCGGCACGGCATTGCGCTGGGACGCGATGACATACTCGCCGTAGCCGCCGGAGATGCCTTCGCCGTAGAAGCCGGGCCCGGACACGCAGGTGTTCTCGCGGCCCTCGCGGCAGGCCTGGCACACGCCGCAGGAGATGCGCTGGATGACGGCGACGCGATCACCCGGCTTGAAGCGCGTCACCAGCGGTCCAGCCTCGACGACCGTGCCGGCGATCTCGTGCCCCATCACGGCGGGCAGTTGCGTGTGTGGAAAATGACCGGCCCGGTTCAGCAAATCGTGGCCGCACACGCCGCAGGCAGCAACGCGCAGCAGCATCTGGTCATCGGCCGGAATGGGGCGGGGCACCTCCTCGCAGGAGAAGACGCCAGGGTCGCCAAAGCGCGGGAGCACCATGGCGCGCATGGTCAGGCCCCGATCCCGAGGTCGGCAAGGGTGCGGGCAAGAACCCGCTCGCGATGCTGGACGGCATCGCCATAGGCGCTTTCCAGCATCTTCGCCCGCCTCACCCAGAGATGCAGCCCGAGGTCCCAGGTGAAGCCGATGCCGCCGTGGATCTGGATACCCTCCCGGCAGACGAACCGGGAGGTGTCGCCGCAGAACGCCTTGGCCATGGAGACGGCCTGTTCCAGCCCCGGGCTGTCCTCCGCCACGGCCCAGGCGGCGTAGTAGGCGGCCGAGCGCGCGCCTTCCAGCGATACGGCCATGTCCGCGCAGCGGTGCTTGATGGCCTGGAAGGACCCGATGGCCTTGCCGAACTGGGTCCGCTGGCCGGCATAGGCGACGGCATCATCGAGCACGCGCGCGGCGATGCCTGTCATCTGCAGGGCGGCGGCCGCCGCGCCGCCCTCGCTCGCCAGGGCGACGGCCGCGGCGGAAGGGGCGCCGCCAACGATGTCGTCCTGGGTGATGGAGACCGCCGAAAAGGTCACCTCGTCATGGCGGGACGACCGGTCGAGGCCGACATGCGGGCGCAGGCTGACGCCGGCGCGGGTCCGATCAAGCGCGACAAGTCCGACAGGGCCACCCGCACCGAAGTGGACGCTGGCGAGGATCAAGTCGCACCCGGCGGCATCAGGGACGAGAATCTTCAGGCCGTCGAGTGTCCAGCCGTTTCCGGCCGGCTGCGCGACGGAGGTTGTGAAGGCCGTGGCGTATGCTGCGTCCACCTCGGCGATGGCCAGGGTGACCCGAAGTTTCCCCTCGGCAATGGCGGGCAGCCATTTTGCCTGCTGCTCAGGCGTCGCATGGCGCGCGATCACGTCGGTCGCCACGAGCGTCTCGGCCGCAGGAGCCGGCACCAGCGCCCGGCCGAACTCCTCGAGGATCAGCGCGAGGTCGACGAAGCCGAGCCCCATCCCGCCATGGGCTTCAGGCACGGCAACGGAAAAGATGCCGGCCTCGGCAAGCTGGCGCCACACGCGCTCGTCCTGCCCGCCGCTTTCGGCCACGGCCTTGGCCCTGGCGGTGTCGTAGTGGTCCGCCAGGAGACCGCGGACGGTGTCCTGCATCTGCATCTGCTCGGGGCTGAACTCGAAATCCATCGCGAGCCCCTCAGCGTGGCAGGCCGAGCACGCGCTCGCCGATGATGTTGCGCATGATTTCGGACGACCCCGAATAGATCGTGAAAGCGCGCGACTGCAGGAAGGACAGCGCAAAGCGCCCGTCGGCCGGGGCCTGCGGATCGGGTCCCTCGATCGTGCCCAAAGGCCCCAGCACCTCCACGGCAGTCTCGTAGGCCTCCTGCACCACGTGGCTCCAGTACAGCTTCATCATCGAGGCGTCGGCGCCGCGGGGCGCGCCGCGCAGCAGCTTGCTGAAGCTGCGCAGGCAGTTCAGCCGCATCACCTCAATGTCGACGATGGCCTTGGCGAGCTTGTCGCGCAGCACGGGATCATGCAGGGCGGGCCGACCCATGCGCTTGACCTTCGCGGCTGTCGCCAGCAGCCGGTCCAGCTCCCGCTTGAAACGGATCTGCCGGCCCAGCGCGTCCTCCGGACCGCGCTCGTAGGCGAGCGTGGTCATGGCGATCTTCCAGCCGGCGTTGAGGTCGCCGACCAGGTTCTCGGCGGGAACGCGGACATTGTCGAAGAAGGTCTCGTTGAACTCGCTCTCGCCCGAAATCTGCTTGAGCGGGCGCAGCGTGATCCCCGGGCTCGCCATGTCGATCAGCAGGAAGCTGATGCCTGCATGTTTCGGCGCGGTTGAATCCGTCCGGACGAGCGCGAAGCACCACTGCGCGTACTGGGCGAAGCTCGTCCAGGTCTTCTGGCCGTTGACGACGAAGTGGTCGCCATCGCGCTCGGCTTTGCAGCGCAGGCTGGCAAGGTCGGACCCGGCATTGGGCTCGGAGAAGCCCTGGCACCACACCTCTTCGCAGGACAGGATCGGCGGCAGGAAGCGGCGGCGCTGCGCCTCGGTGCCGTAGTGCACCAGCGTGGGTCCAGCCAGGTTGCGGCCGATGATGTTGATGCCTTCGGGGGCGCCGACAAGGGCCATCTCCTCAGCGAAGATGCCCTGCTCCATCAGGGTGGCACCGCGGCCGCCATACTCTTTTGGCCACGCGATCCCGTTCCAGCCGCCGCGATGCAGGGTCTTTTCCCAGTCCAGCTGGAAATGGGCGCGCTCGTCCAGGTCCTGCGGCTCGAACACGGTCTCGCCCCAGCCGGCGGGCAGATTGGCGTGGAGCCACGCCCGCAGGTCGGCGCGGAAGCGGGCTTCCTCGGGGCCGTCGTTGAAGTCCATCGGCCTCAGTCTCCCCTGCGGAAATCGGGTGCGCGGCGCTCGCGGAAGGCAGCGACACCCTCCCGGTGCTCCGGCGTGACATAGGACAGCGTCTGCGCGTAGCTCTCGTATTCGAGCATCTGATCGAGCGTGCTGGTTGACGACATGTTGAGCAGCATCTTCATCTGGGCCAACGCCGTCGGCGGTCCGGCCGCGATCTCGGCGGCGAGCTTGCGGGCCTCGTCCATCAGCCGGTCCGCCGGCACCACATGGTTGGCGATGCCCAGCGACAGGGCCTCCTGGGCGGTGATCTTCTTGGCCGTGAAGCAAAGCTCCTTGGCCTTGTTGAGGCCCACGACCCGCGTCAGCAGGTAAAGGCCTCCCAGATCGGGCACGAGCCCGAGGCGGGCGAAGATCTGGCTGAACACCGCCGCCTCGCTGGCGATCAGGATGTCGCAGGCGAGCGCGAGGTTGAAGCCGGCGCCGACTGCCGGCCCGTTCACTGCCGCGATGACGGGCTTCTCGAGCGTCGCCAGCGGCCGAAGGACGTCTGCGAGGATCCAGCGATGGCGGCGACGGCGGACCAGCGGGCCCGCGTCCGGGTTCATCGCCTTGACGTCGGCGCCGGCGCAGAAGCCGCGCCCAGCCCCGGTGAGGATGATGGCGCGGACGACATCGTCGGCGGCCATCTCCCGGATGAGCGCCTGGAACTCCTGGTAGAACGCGTCATTGGTGGCGTTAAGGACGTCCGGACGGTTGAAGGTGACCGTCGCGACACCGTCTTCGCCGACGTCATACAGAATGGTCTCGCGGGCCATGGTCCGTGTCCTTCTCGTCGGGCGTCTCAGGTGGGGCGCAGGCCGCGACGCAGGATTTTCCCGGTCGGACCCTTTGGCAACTCGTCCATGAAGTGGATCTGCGCGGGAACCTTGTAGTAGGCGAGTTCCTCGCGACAGCGCGCCACGAGGTCTTCGATGCTCGCTGTCTGGCCAGGTGCCATCGCCACATAGGCGACGGGGACCTCGCCCAGGACATCATCGGGAATGCCGACCACGGCGACCTCGCGCACGCCAGGATGGGCGTAGATCACCTCCTCGATGTCGGCGGGGTAGATGTTCTGCCCGCCGCGGATGATCAGGTCCTTCTTGCGGTCGACGATATAGGCATTCCCCGCTTCGTCGACGAGGCCGAGGTCGCCGGTGTGCAGCCACCCGTCGCGAATGGCGAGTGCCGTCTCCTCGGGCTGCTTGTAGTAGCCCAGCATGACGTTGGGACCGCGGACGCAGATCTCGCCGACCTCGCCGCGCGCGGCGATCCGGCCGTCATCCGTGACCATCCGCATCTCCATGCCCGGCAGGACCTTGCCGATGGACTTGGGACGCGCGACGCGGCCATCGGCGGCAAGCTCGATGTGCTCGAGCGTGACGATTGCCGTGCCCTCGGTGAGGCCATAACCGGACATCACGGCCGTGTCCGGCCCCATCACGGCATAGATGCGCTCGAGCAGGGCGGCCGGCACCGGCGCGGCGCCGGTCATGATCCGCGAGATCGACGTCAGGTCATAGTTGCGCGCGTCCGGATGGTCGAAGACCTTCTGCAGCATCGTCGGGACGGCCGGGAAGAAGGTGCAGCGATGCCGGTCGATCAGCTCCAGGCACTGCCTGGCGTCGAAGCGCGGCATCAGCACCATGGTGGCGCCCGTGACCATCAGGGCCATGATGCCCTGGTTGAGCCCGAAGGTGTTGTAAAGCGGCAGGGCGCAAAGGGTGACGGTGTCGCCGTCCAGCCCGAGCCAGCCGGAGGTTGGGACGTAGTTGGCGTCGATGTTGGCCAGCGTCAGCATCACGCTCTTGGCCTTGCCGGTCGTGGCGCTCGTGTTGAGCATCATCACGACGTCGCTCGGTTCGAGGTCCACCGGCTCGGCGAGCGGGGTTCCTTGCGCCTCGAGGCCGTCAACCGGGTCGATCCGGCCGGGAACCAGCCCCCCTGTCGGATCGACGACGAAAATGCGCCGTACGGTCGCCATGTCGGCAGCCTCGAGCGACGGCAGCCGGTCAAGATATTCGCCAGCCATGACAAGAATCTCTAGATCGCCGATCGACGCGGCGTGTGCCAGTTCGGACCGCCGGTAGAAGATGTTGAGCGGTGTCACGATCGCACCAAGCGCGTGGAGCGCTTGCTGGAAGAAGATGAACTGCGGACACGCGCCGACCATGATGCCGACGCGGGTGCCCTTGCCGATGCCCTCTGCTCGCAGGCCGCCCGCCAGGCGCCGCACGATCGCGACGATCTCCTCGTAGGTCCAGGACTGCTCGCCGAACACCAAAGCCCGCTTGCCGGGACGCTCGCGGCCCTGTCGGAAGAGATGATCGGCGAGATTGGTCACGTCGATCCTCTCAGGCCTTGTCGGCAGCGGGCGGCACGGCGAACCAATCGCGCGGCATCTGCCGGGGAATGCGCCAGTCATGGGCCGGCACAATGATGTCGGCAGCCTGCATCACGCGCTGCATGCTGCCCACATAGGTCGCCTCGCTTTCGGTCCGGATCGGCCCCGGGAGGAAGCTGCCGGCCATGAAGCGCAACGGCGCCTCGTTGGCGGCAGGGTCTGCCGGGTACCAGTACCGATAGTGGTCGCCCAGGTCGGACACGAGGCCGACCTGACCCTTGTGGGTCGTTACAACCGCCACCTGCATGCCCGGCGTATGGCCGGGCGCTTTCAGCAGCCGGAGCCCCGGCATCAGGTCCACATCACCGTCGACGAGGCGCATGCGCGACGGCCGCTTGCGCTGCAGCAGGTCAATCAGCGTCTCGCGGAAATAATAGATGCGCTGTGTCGGTGACGGGTCGACAGCATGGATCATCTCGTCGCGCTGGATGATGACGCAGGCGTCGGGAAACAGGTCGAGATTCCAGGCGTGATCGAAGTGCATGTGCGTCAGCACGACGTAGTTGACATCCTGCGGCGTGGCACCGGCTCGCGCCAGCGCCTCGCGCAGGGATGCGTGCCCGCCGCCGCGGCTGTCTACGTTGAGCCGCTTCTTGATCACATCGACATCCGGCATGCCTGTGTCGACGAGAATGCCGATTGTACCGTCCGTGACATACCAGGCGTGAATCGGGTCGTGCAGGAGACCTGCCCCATGGGGCAGTGGCAGGTAGAGCTCACCCAGGTCAAGGGTATGAATCTCGAACATGGTGGCGCTCAGGCCTCTCCGTCCGGGATCGGCTCGAAGTGCGAGATATCGTCGAGCGAGCCGGTGCGCGTCTCCCGCCACACGGCACGCACGCGCGTGCCGGGCTTCACCAGATCCTTGGCGCGGCTCATGTCGATGCCGGCGACATTGTGAATGAGCCGGGTCGCTGCGCCGTCCAGCATGATTTCGGCATAAATATAGGGTGGCGGATGCTTCTGGCCCTTGAACTCCAGGTGGATCACCGACATGGCGCGCACCGTGCCCGTGTCCGGCAGTACAGCCCAGTTGCCCGTGCGCCTGTAGTCGGTGTCGCAGAACTCGCGCGGCGGGATCAGGACCCCCTCGCCGTCCGGAATCCGAACGCCGATGATGCGCCGGTTGGTTTCGATCTCGTCGAACAACCGGCCGTAGTAGGGACCGAAGGCGTGCCGGTAGTGAAGGTCAAGCTTGTAGGGGACCATCTCGATCGCCGCGACCACACCGGCGACCGGCTCGACCGTGCCGACCGGTGCCGCAGGCGCCGGCCTGAAGCCGGCTATGGCGAGGATACCGTCACCTTCGTCGGCCCAGACTGCGGCCACGCGCATGCCGACGGACAGGGCGTCGAACGTGCAGCCGACAAGCTGGTGGGTGAAGTCAAAATCCGAACCATCGATACGGATGAGGCCGATGATGCCAGCATCCGTCTCGGTGAAGCCCGAGAGTGCCCCGGTCTCAGGCGCGAGCACGAAGTCGAAGGCGCTGTCGCCGCTGTCCGGACAGAAATCCTGGGCGGGGACGCAGATCTTGCCGCTCGTGCGGAAGCGCGAGCCGAGGATGCGCTTCTGTTTGATTTCGGCAAGGAAACTCCCGGCTGCCCGGCCAGGCGTAAGAGTGTACGGCATCGACAGCGTCGATTGGAGCGGGGGGCGGTCGATGGTCGCGGTGTGAGGGGCCTTCAGCATGATTTGCTCCTTCTCACGCCCCGAGCACGGCGACGCCGCGCAGGT
>JBMOJG010000147.1:0-7044 GCA_049316925.1 Alsobacter sp.
CGTCTGGTGGAACTTCGTGTCGTCGCGCAAGGAGCGCATCGACCAGGCCAAGGCGGACTGGGCGGCCGCGCGCTTCGACACCGTGCCGGGCGATGCCGAGGAGTTCATTCCGCTGCCCGAACCCGTGCGGGTGCGGGCGGCAACCGACTAAACCCTGGCGGGCGCGAAGGCGCGGAGCTCCACACCCTCGGCTTCGAGCCGGGCCCGGACAGACCGCGCGAGGGCGACGGCGGCCGGATTGTCGCCATGGATGCACACCGTGTCGACCCTAACGGGCAGGCGCTTGCCGGAGACGGTCGTGACGGCCTGGTCGGCCACCATGCGGAACACGCGCTCGCCGGCAGCGTCGGCATCGTGGATGACGGCGCCGGGCTTGGAGCGCGACACCAGCTGACCGTCATCCTCGTAGGCGCGGTCGGCGAAGACCTCGCTGGCCAGCGGCAGGCCTGCCTTCTCGCCCGCCGTCGCCAGCGCGGTCAGGGGCAGGACCACGAACACGAGCTTGGGACCCACCGCCTTGATGGCGGCCGCGATGGCGTTGGCCATCGCGGCGTCCTCGCACGCCATGTTGGACAGCGCGCCATGGACCTTCACATAGGTGACGCGGTGGCCGGCCAGCGCCGCGCAGGCCTGCATGGCGCCGATCTGGTAGGCGATCAGGGCCTCGATCTCACGGGCGCTCAGGCCGAGGATCCGCCGCCGGCCGAAGCCCTGCAGGTCGTGGAAGCCCGGATGGGCGCCGATCGCCACGCCGTTGCGCTTCGCCAGCGCGGCGGTGTCGCGCATGATGTCGGGATCGCCGCCGTGAAAACCGCAGGCAATGTTGGCGCTGGTGACGAGGCCCAGCATGGCCGCGTCCTGGCCCATCGGCCAGGGGCCGAAGCTCTCGCCCAGGTCGCAGTTGAGATCGACGCGCATGCAGGCCTCCCGTGTCAGGTTGCGGCGGTGTCGAGCCAGCTCGCCGGATCGGTGGCGCTGACGGCGTGGCCGGCGAGATTGGCGGAGAGCAGGGCCTCGGCCGAGCCGCCCAGAACGGCGCGGACCGAGCCCGGCAGCGCCGCGATGGCGGCAGCCAGGCGGCGCGCCTCCGCCTGCGCCTCGGCCATGCCGACACGGGCGAAGCGCAGCGTCGAGCCGGCCGGAATCTGGGCGAAGCGGCCGAGATCAGCGCTGATGATGCAGGCGATCTTGGGGTAGCCGCCGGTGGTGCCGCGGTCGGCCAGCAGCACCAGCGGCTGGCCGTTGCCGGGGATCTGCACATGGCCGTTGGCGATGCCGTCGGACACGATGTTGAAGCCGCGCGCATGAGGAATGCGCGGCCCCTCGAGGCGGAAGCCCATGCGGTCCGACGTCATCGAGATCCGCCACTCGGCGGCCAGAAAGGTCGCGATGGCGTCGGCGTCGAAATAGTCGTCCTGCGGGCCGAGCACGACACGGATCGGCCCCTCGGCGAGGCGCGTTGCCGGCAGGCTGCGCTCCGGCGCGCCGGTGGCGGCATCGCCGACCGGCAGCACGTCGCCGGCCTGCAGCGGCCGCGGCACCGGGCTGCCGAGGCCGGCGCGGGCGTGCACCGCCATGCTGCCGAAAGACGGCTCGCCGGCGATCCCGCCCTCGACCGCCAGATAGCTGAACACCCCGCCCTTGGCGGCGCGCAGCGCCAGCACCTCGCCGGGCTGGAGCAGTGCGGTTTCGCCCGCCGCAAAGGAGCGGCCGGCGGCGGTGGCGCCACGCGATGCACCAGCCAGCGCGACGCGCACCGGGCCGTCGAGGGCGGTGAAGCGGGCGCCGAACGGGCCGAGTTCGATCGCCGGCGCATCGGCCGGCAGGCCGGCGAGGACGGTGGCGCTGGCCAGCCCGAACCGGTCCATGGCGCCGGCCGTGCCAAGGCCGAAGCGCTGGGCGCCGAACCGGCCGCGATCCTGCACCGAGGTGGCCGGGCCGACCTCGTCGACGCGCAGGGCCGTCATGACGCAACCCCACTGAGCGGGCCGTTGGTCCTCACGCCGTGCCGGGTCAAGAACGGCGCAAAGGTCGGTGGGGCGGGCATGGGCACGGCCGATGGCTGGACTGTTGCGATGAAAGACAAAACCATCATCGCGGGCCCGCGTCCATGCGGTGCCGGCAGGCGCCTGGCGCGTGTCCGTCCTGCGCGAGGTGCGGAGCTGGGACACCGGCGCTTGCGTGCGGCCGCGAAGGCCCCACATTGCCGGAGGAGGGTCCCCCATGCTGCCGCTATCCGTGCTCGACCTGTCGCCCGTCGTTTCCGGCGTGACCCCGGCTGAATCGCTGCGGCGGTCGATCGACCTCGCCCGCCATGTCGACCGTCTGGGCTATGCCCGCTACTGGACGGCCGAGCACCACGCCATCGCGTCGGTGGCCAGCCCGGCACCCGAGATCCTGATCGGCCAGGTGGCGGCCGTGACGCAGAACATCCGCGTCGGCGCCGGCGGCGTTATGCTGCCCAACCATGCCCCGCTGCTGGTGGCCGAGCGCTACCGCATGCTCGAGGCCCTGTTCCCGGGTCGCATCGACCTCGGCGTCGGCCGTGCGCCGGGCACGGACCCGGTCACGTCGTTCGCGGTGCGCCGCTGGCAGGGCGACCCGAATGTCGACGACTTTCCCGAGCGGCTGGCGGAGCTGATGGCGTGGGGTGGCGGCGGCTTTCCCGAAGGGCATCCGTTCCGCACCATCGCGGTGATGCCGGGCGGCGTGGCGCTGCCGCCGGTGTTCATTCTGGGGTCGAGCGACTACGGCGCCCGGATGGCGGCGAAGACCGGCGCGGGCTTCGCCTTTGCGCATCATTTCGCCAGCCATGACGCGGCGTCAGCGATGCTGGACTACCGCGCCCGCTTCGTGTCTGGCCTTTGCGGCGAACGGCCGCACGCCATCCTGGCGGTCGCGGCGATCTGTGCCGAGACAGACGCAGAGGCCGAACGGCTGGCGTCGGGGGCGGACCTGTCGGCGCTGCGCCGCATGCGCGGGCACTACGGGCCGCTGCCAAGCCCCGAGGAGGCGGCGGCCGAAACCTACGGTCAGGCAGACCTGGTGGCGATCCGGCGCAACCGGGCGCGGCTGTTCGTCGGCGGGCCGGCGCGCCTTGCGGCGCAGCTCGGCGAGTTGGTGAAGGACACGATGGCGGACGAGCTGATGATCGTCACGGCGGTGCATGATCCCGCCGCGAGGATCCGGTCGTACGGGCTGATCGCCGCAGCCTTCGGGCTGGCGATGGCCGCCTGATCCCTCCAGCCGGCCCCGGACCATTTCAATAGTGCCCCGGAACCAGTAGGGTCCGGCCGCGTTCGGTGACGCCGGAGGGGGAATGATCCGCAGTGGATCACTCGCTTTAGTTGTATGTGCCGGCGTTGCGTTTGCGGCGTTGGCCGGCGTGCGACCAGCTTCGGCGCTCGATCTCCTCGGACTGTTCGGCTTTGGCGACAAGACGCCGGAGCCATCCGCCACCAGCTTTCCGTTCACCGTGTCGACCGAGACGGGCGATGCGCCGTCGGCGGTGGGCCGGGCCATCCAAGACGCGAGCACTTTGTACGGCCTGCGCAACGAGGCCCTGCCGGCGGCCGAGACGCTGGCACGCATCGCGCTGGCCGACCTCCCCAAAATGACCGATGCGCTCTGGGCTCTCGGCTACTACGAGGCCCAGGTTGCCGTGACGGTGGCGGGCCAGCCGCTCGCGCTCGGCCGCGGCAGCGAGACCGCCGCGATTCGCGCCACGACCGCGCTGCGCGGCAAGGCGCCGGTCCCGGTGGTGCTGAGCGCCGACCCGGGTCCGCAGTTCGTCCTTCGCCGGGTGGACGTGACCGATCCGCAGGGGCGTACCTTTCCGGCTGCCGAGCTGCCGCCGCGCGTGATCGGCCTGGCAGCTGGCAGTCCGGCGAGCTCAGGGGCCGTGACGGCGGCGCAATCGCGCATCGTCGACCATTTCCGCGAGCGCGGGCACCCGTTCGCCAAGGTGACGCGGCTGTCGCCCGTTGTCGATCATCCGGCCCGCGCCATGGACGTGACTCTCGTGGTGTCGCCCGGGCCGATAGCGGGCATCGGCACCATCGGGCTCAGCGGCCTGGAGACCGTCGACGAGGCGCCGGTGCGGTCGTTCATCTATACGGAGCCCGGCGATCCCTATGCGCCGAGCCGGCTCGCCGTGTTGCGCAAGTCGGTGGCGCGAATCTCGGCGCTGGCCTCGGTGCGGGTGCGCGAGGCCGAGCATCTGGACAAGGACGGCAACCTTCCACTCTTCGTCGAAGTCACCGAACGCAAGCCGCGGACGATCGGTGCCGCCGCACAGTTCTCGACGCGCGATGGCCCGGAACTGCGCGGCTACTGGATGCACCGCAACCTGTTTGGCGGGGCAGAGTCGCTGCGGCTCGAAGGCAGCCTGTTCTATGCCGCCACCGATTATGGCACCCAGACCCGCAGCCTGAAGGACTTCACCGTTGCCGATCTCGGCGAACGGTTCACGGCCGCCTTCGTCAAGCCCGGGCTCGGCGGGACGCGCAACGATTTTCTCGCCAATGCGATCGCGGCCCGCGACAGGGCCCTGAGCTACACGGCGCGCTATGCGGGCGGCGACATCCAGCTGCGCCACAGGTTCACCGACGCGGCTTCGATCCAGGCGGGGGTCCGGTTCGAGCGCGGGCAGGTCGAGGATATCCTGAGCCGCGTCGACTACACGCTGGTCGGCCTGCCGATCTCGGCTACCTATGACTCGGCCAACCGCCCGCTGGATCCCACCTCCGGCTTCCGCGCCACCGCAACGGTCACGCCCTATCCGGCCGCGCTCGGCTCGACGGTGGCGATGACGATCGGCCGCGCGACGCTGTCGGCCTACTGGGCGGTGGACGAGGGTGAGCGCATCGTGCTGGCGGGCCGCATCGGTGCGGGCTCCATCGCCGGCCCGACCCTGACCGAGATCCCGGCCAATTACCGCTTCTATGCCGGCGGCAGCACCTCGGTGCGCGGCTACGCCTACCAGAGCCTGGCGCCCTCCTATCGGGGCGTTCCGGTGGGCGGCCGCAGCCTGCTGGAGGGCTCGCTGGAGGCCCGCATCAGGGTGACGGACGAGATCGGCATCGTGCCCTTCGTGGATGCCGGCAATGCCTTCGTCCGCCGCCTGCCGGACCTCGGCGATGGCAGCAACCTGAAGGTGGGCGTCGGTATGGGCCTGCGCTACTATACGCCGATCGGTCCGATCCGGCTCGATGTGGCCACCCCGCTCGACCGGGACGTGCCGCGGACCCGGCCGGTCGCGGTCTATATCGGTATCGGGCAGGCCTTCTGATGCGGTTCGGTCGCACCCTTGCCGCCCTCCTCACCGTCCCGGCTCTGGCGGCCGCGCTGTGGTTCGGCGCAGGCCTCGGCCATGCCAACGAGCAGGGCACGCTGGCCGGGATCATCTCCTGGGCGCTCTCGACGCCGGAGAACCGCGTCACCGTCGGCGCCGTCGAGGGTGCGCTGTCGTCGGATGCGGTGATCCGCGACCTGCGCATCGCCGACCGCGACGGGGTCTGGCTGTCGCTCGACCGGGCGAAGTTCTCGTGGCGGCGGCTCGCCCTACTGTCGCAACGGCTGGAAATCGACGCACTCGAGGTCGACAGGCTGACGCTGGCGCGGCGGCCGGAGCGCAGCGAGACCGACCGGGAACAGGCCGCCGGAGCGCCCGTGCTGCCCGAACTGCCGGTCAAGCTCATCGTTCGCAACCTGGCCGCGCGTGAGCTGGTGCTGGGCGAGCCCGTGCTCGGCGCAGCCGCGCGGATCGCCATCGCGGGACGCGCGGAGCTGGGGGATCCGACCGAGGGGCTGACGCTGGCGCTGACGGTCGACCGCCGCGACGCGCCAGGCCGCATCGGCGTGGCCCTGTCGTACACGCCGAAGACGACGCAGCTCGATGTCGACATCACCGCCGACGAACCGGCCAACGGCCTGCTGGCCCGGCTCGCCACTGTGCCGGGCCTTCCGCCCGTGAAGCTGGCTCTCAAAGGTTCCGGCCCGCTCGACGCCTTTGCGGCCACGCTGGCCTATGAGTCGGGTCCCGACATCGGCGCACAGGGCCGGATCACGCTCGGGCGGGAGGCCTCCGGTCGCAAGCTCGGCGTCGACCTCACCGCCCGGGTCGAGGGCCTGTTGCCGGCCGCCGTCGCGCCGGTGTTTGCCAGCACCACGACGGTCCAGGGCGACGTCCGCCTCGGCGACGATGGCGGCGTGGCGCTGCGGCAGGTCGCACTCGCCTCGCGTACCGCGACGCTGACGGTGGGCGGTACCGTCGACGCGCAGCGGCGGCTCGACCTGACACTGGCCGGGCGCTCGGTGCCGGCAGCGGATGGCATCACCCGCGGCGCCCGCGGCGGGCAGATCGGCCGACTGGCGCTGGATGCGACGCTGAAAGGCACCGCGCAGGCCCCGGTGCTGTCCGGCACGCTGGCGGCGGCGGACATCGCCGGGCCGGCCGGTGGGGTCAAACGGATCGACGCGACCCTGAAGGCCGAGCGCGTGCCAGGGGGTGGACCCGAGCGCGCCAGCCTCGCACTCGACCTTTCGGTGGACGGGCTGGCGCCGGCCGACGCGGGTTTCGCGCGTGCGCTGGGACCGCGCATCGTCGCCACCGCCCGCGGCACGGTGGCGGGACTCGTCGCCGACCTGACGACCGCCCGGATCGAAACCGCGACCGCGCTGGCGAGCTATGAAGGCCGGATCGGTCCGCGCACCATCGACGGCAAAGCGAGCCTGCGGGTCGCTGACCTCAGCCCGTTCTCCGGACTGGCCGAGCGGCCGCTGGGCGGCGCGCTGCAGGCCGATGTCCGGCTCAGCGGTGATCCGGGGCGCTACCGGATCGACGCGGTCGTCGACGCGAAAGCGACCGATGCACGGGCCGATGTGGCCGCGCTGGACCGGCTGCTGGCCGGCACCGTCATGCTGCAAGGCAAAGTGCGGCGGTTGCCCGGCGGGGTCGGCTTCGAGGCGCTGCGGGTCGACGGCCGTCATCTTGGCGCGCGCATCGACGGCAGCGCCACCAGCGACGCGGCGGACGCGACCGGC
>JBMOJG010000148.1:0-7042 GCA_049316925.1 Alsobacter sp.
CGACGCCTCTGGCGCGGCCGTCAGGATGTCAGGCGTTTGCGGAAAAAGCGAACCTCGACTTCTCGAAAAAAATTTGGATATGATGATGAACGGCCCGATAGGAATTGCGAGACAATGATCAATCCTCCCGCTGCCATCGGCGACTCTATCGACGAAATTGTCACTCCGGCGCTCATCGTTGATCTCGATGCCTTCGATCGAAATCTCGCGAAAATGTCGGCTTATGTCGCCTCTACGGGCGTAGGCCTTCGCGCGCACGCCAAGACCCACAAGAGTTCGGAAGTGGCCCGGCGTCAGATGCAGGCCGGAGCGGTGGGACAGTGTGTCCAGAAGGTCGGCGAAGCTGAGGCTCTGGCGCGCGGCGGCATTCCCGACATCCTCGTTACCAACCAGGTCTTCGGGGCCAGCAAGCTCGACCGCCTGGCCGTGCTGGCACGCGAAGCGCGCATCGGGATTTGCTTCGACGATCCCGACCAGGTGGTCGCTGCGTCGCAGGCGGCACAGCGGGCCGGGGTCGAGCTCATGGGCCTCGTCGAGATCGAGGTCGGAATGGCGCGCTGCGGCGTGGCGCCAGGTCGCAGCGCCTGCGAACTCGCCATGCGGATCGCCGATGCGCCGGGCCTGCGCTTCGAGGGCTTGCAGGCCTATCACGGCCGGGCCCAGCACCTGCCAACGGCGGCCGAACGCCAGGCTGAGATCGCACGCACCATCGCGTCCGTCCAGGAGACGCTGGATGTATTGAATTCCGCTGGCTTGCACGCGCGGACGGTCAGCGGAGCAGGAACCGGAACATTCCGCATCGAGGCCGAGAGCGGCTTGTACACGGAACTGCAGGCAGGATCATACGTCTTCATGGACGTCGACTATGCCGTCATCAAGGATAGCGCCGGGCGTCCCTACGGCGAGTTCGAGCACAGCCTTTTCGTCCTCTCGAGCGTCATGAGCGTCTCGGGGAGCACGTGGGTTGTGGTCGATGCCGGCCTGAAGTCCTACAGCGGCGAAAAGGGCCCTCCACGGGTCCATGGATGGTCAGGCCTCGACCTGGTGTCGATGTCGGACGAGCATGGCAAGATCACGGTTGGCCAGGACGCAAAGCGCCCGCGCCTCGGCGACAGGGTTGCGCTCATTCCGGGTCATTGCGATCCGACAATCAACCTGCACGACTGGTATGTCGGCGTGCGGAAGGGGAGAGTTGAGGAAATCTGGCAGATCGACGCTCGCGGGGCGAGCCGTTGAATGGTGCACAAGCGAGCGAGGAGGGTGACATGGCCGACGAGTTCAAGGACGGAAAACGCGATTTTCTGAAGGGCGTGGCGCTGGCAAGCGCGGCTGCCGGCGTGCTCGCGGCGGGTTCCCGCCCGGCCATTGCGCAGATGCTTGAAACAGGAGTGCCGGACACCTCGATACTTGCCAAGTGCCGCAAGGAAGGCGTGTTGCGCGTCGGCTACGCTCAGACGGGTCCCTGGTTCTACAAGGACGCGAAGACTGGCGAACTCGGCGGCATCTACAAGGACGTCGTGGACGACCTCTGCCGCGGCCTTGAGGTAAAGCCCGACTACAAAGAAGTGACCTTTGCCAACTCGACGGTCGGCCTGCGCAAGGGTGATTTCGACCTGTTCGGTTCGTCGCTGACCTACACGATGGCGAGAGCCGTGGCGGTCAACTACATCGGGCCGCTGTATTCCAAAGGGAGCCTCCTCCTGGTCCACAAGGAGAACGCCGGCAAGTTCAAGACGTCGGCCGACTTCAACAGCCCGGACGTGACCTTTTCGGTCGTCGCGGGCGGTAGTGAGGAGCCGAGAATTCCCGTTCTCTGGCCCAAGGCCAAGCTGATCACGACGACTGGACAGGTGTATCTCGGGGCCGAGCCGGTCCGTGCCCGTCGGGCGACCGTCTGGATGAGCGGCGACAGCGACGTGCTTCTTTTCGCCAAGCGGAACGCAGACTGGGCTGTGGTCATCGAGCCCGAGAGCCCCATCGACCGTCGCCCGAACACATGGGCGATACGCTATGGCGACAACGAGTGGAAACACTTCCTCGACATGTATGGCTCGTTCCTGGTGGCCAACGGCGAGATGAATCGCTTGTTCAAGCTGCACATGGAAAAGCTGGGCGCCCTCTGAAAGCTCGTTCGCGGCGGCACACTGGCTGCCGTTGTCTATCTGTCTCAATGTCCGTCCCTCTCGCGTCAGCGCGAGAGGGTCCTGGGTGACAGTTCCGAAAGACACGCCGTTCGATGATCATCGATTGCCACGCCCACGTATTTCGCAACTGGCACGAAACGTGTGGTCACCCGGACATCGGAACGCACCTCCGGTATCTCCAGAAGATCGTCACGCGCCCGAGTGCACTCACCTACAGGGCGCGCGACGGTGCGCCCGTCGACCCGACGATGCTGTTTCGCGCAGGCGACAACACGTGGGAGGGCCTCACCAATGTCAATTTCCGCGTCGGCCGTTTCGGGCAACTTCAGTTCACGCACAATGGTGACGACTACGTCGTGCAGTACATGCCCGTTGGCATGCAGTCGATCGAGTCCCCGCCTGACTTCATGATCGCGCAGATGCTGGCCGCGGGTGTCGACCATTGCATTCTGCAAGCTGGCGGCGGCTACGGAGCGATGAGCGAGTACAATGCGTTCGCACAGGCCCAACACCCCGCTCGGTTCACAGGCCTGTCATGGGTGGACGAAACGGCGACGGACCGGGCAGAGGTGCTTGACGAGGTCCGGCGGGCGCATGGCCAGCTCGGTCTCAAGGGCCTCTACTATGCCCAGGACTTCTCGAGACGGGGGTATGCGCGCAACCTGGACCATCCGGCCTTCGGCCCCTTCTGGGACCTGGTCGGCGAGTTGAAGGTCCCCGTCTTCGTCGAACTCTCGTCGACTCCGAACTACGATCGCGCGAGCTACCTCGCGAACCTGGCGGCCTTTGACCGCGTGCTCGCCCGGATGCCGGGAACACGCTTCGTCCTCGTCATGGGCCCGCCGGTCGGGCATTTCGCCCAGCATGGCACCTGGGATTTTCCTCTTGAGGCCCTCGACACCTATCGGCGCCCCAACCTTCTGATCGAGATCATGTTCCCGATCTCGTGGGGCGGGAAATGGGACTATCCCTATCCTGAAGCACAGGGTCTTATTCGGGGGATGCGCGACCTCTTCGGCGCCGGCAAGCTTGTGTGGGGCTCCGACATGCCGAACGTCGAGCGCTTCTGCACCTACAAGCAGAGCCTCGATTATGTCCTCCGTTATTGCGATTTCCTCAGCGGGTCAGAGATGGACCAGGTCCTGGGCTTGAACGCAGCGGAACTGATGGGCATTCCGACGGTGACACGACAGTCCAAGGGGACTCCGTCGTGAAACTCAGGGTCGGGGTCGACATCGGCGGGACCTTCACGGACATCGTCGTGCTCGCTCCGGACGGCCGGGTGACGACGGCCAAGGTACTCTCTACGCCGGATGACTACAGTCGAGGCATCCTAGACGGGCTGAGCCGCATCATGGCGGCCGAGGGCCTCGGGCCTTCCACGCTCGATCAGATCATGCACGGAACGACCGTCGCAACGAATGCGCTTCTCGAGGGCAAGGGCGCCCGCGTCGCACTGATCACGACCGAAGGTTTTCGGGACATCCTCGAAATCCGACGCCTGAGGATGCCGGCGCTCTACGACATCCGGTTCCGCAAGCCGCCCACCCTGGTGCCGCGGCGCCTGAGGCTGGAGGTTCCTGAGCGTATCGATGCGGCTGGCCGGGTCGAGCGGGACCTGGACATGGGCGCTGCCGCCAGGGTCGTCGATGATGCGCTCGCAGCCGGTGTCGAGACGATCGCCATCTGCCTGCTGAACGCCTATGCCAACAGCATTCACGAGGATCGGCTGCTCGAACTGATCCGCGAACGGGACCCTGACATCCCCGTCTCGCTGTCCAGCGTGGTCTGTCCGGAGATCAAGGAATACGAGCGCACCTCGACGACCGTGGTCAATGCCTATGTCCAGCCGCCGGTGAGGTCCTATCTGCGAAGGCTCGGACAGGAACTCGAGCGTCTGGACATCAGGGCGCCACTCCGCATCATGCAGTCGAACGGCGGGATGATGCGCGCCGAGGCTGCCGCGGAACGGCCCTTCAACATCATCGAGTCCGGCCCTGCGGCGGGCGTCGTCGGTGCAGCCGAAATTGCCCGGCAGCTTGGTCGAGAGAGCCTCCTCGCCTTCGACATGGGCGGCACCACGGCCAAGGCCGCCCTGATCGAAAAAGGCGAGTTCCTGCGCGTCGGGTCGCTCGACGTGGGCGGTGGGATCAATACATCCGGTCGCCTCCTCAAGGGCGGCGGCTACCATGTTAGTGCGCCGGCCATCGACATTGCGGAAGTCGGTGCGGGCGGCGGCAGCCTCGTGTACCTCGACGCCGGAGGCGCGCTCAGGATCGGACCCGAAAGCGCGGGGTCGGTGCCGGGACCCGTCTGCTATGACAGGGGCGGCGACACACCGACCGTGACCGACGCCAATGTCGTGCTCGGCTTCGTCAATCCCGAGGCGCTGGCCGGCGGCTCGTTCCCGATCAAGCGCGACCTGGCGTGGGCAGCGATCGAGAACCGGGTGGCGCGGCCTCTCGGGCTGTCGGTCGAGGACGCGGCCTGGGGCATCCACCGGGTTGCAGATGCCACGATGGCGCGGGCGCTGCGGGCCGTATCGACCGAACGTGGCCTCGATCCTCGCGGGTTTGCCATCCTGGCCTTCGGCGGCAATGGCCCGGTCCATGCCGCCACGATGGCTTCCCTGCTCGGTATGACCAGGATCCTCGTGCCGCCGATTCCCGGCGTCTTCTCGGGCCTCGGGATGCTGTTTCCCGATGTCGAACACCATTACTCACAGACCGCGAAACGCCTCCTGGGAGATCTCGATCCTGACGGCCTGCGCGCGCAGTTCCAGTCGATCATCGCCGACGGGCGCGCGGCCCTGGCGCTGGAGGGGATCGCGCCGGACCTGATGGTGTTCGAACCTGGTCTGGACCTTCGCTACGCGGGGGCGAACTCGGAACTGATGCTCTCCATCGATCTGGCAAGCCTTGCGGCGGAAAGCTTGCGAGCTGCGTTCGAGGACGTGCACGAAGCCCAGTTTGGTTACCGTTCGGCCGAGGAGAAGGTCGAGATCGTGAATGTGCGGCTCGTCGCTCGAGGCCTCAGCCGCGAGCGCAGCGTGCCCGAGGCGGTCCGTCACACGCACTCCGCCGCATCCCTTGGAAAACAGCGGACCGTCTACTTCGGTCCAGGTGGCCACGTCACGACCCGGATCGCCGGCCGGAACGAGCTTGCCCATCAGGAATGGACCCCAGGTCCCCTGCTCATCGAGGAGTACGACTCGACCACGGTCGTCCCCCCGGGCGCTCGCGCGCGCCGGACGACGTGGGACACGATCGAAGTGGAACTCGGCGCATGACGTCGTCCCAGGTCTCGTCTCCTCCAGCCGCCGGCGCTGCGGTCCGCGATCCGTTTGCCCTCGAACTGCTGAAGAACGCTCTGGCCGCGGCGGCCGACGAAATGGCGCTCACGATCACGCGCACGGCACGATCCTTCGTCGTCAAAGAGGCTCTGGATTTCTCGACGGCGCTCTATTTGGCCGATGGCGAGATGATCGCCCAGGGAACCTGCCTGCCGTTCCATTTGGGCGCCATGCCGTATGCCGTGGCTGCGATCCAGCGCACCTATGCGGGGCGTATTCGTCCAGGCGACCTCTTCATCACCAACGATCCCTATGACGGATCGACCCACCTGCCGGACATCGTTCTGGTCAAGCCCATCTTCCGTGACGCGGATCTCGTTGGATACTCGTCCGCGTTGGCCCACATGACCGACATCGGCGGCCGGATCCCAGGCGGCAACGCGAGCGATTCGACCGAGATCTATCAGGAGGGCCTTCGCATCCCGCCATCGCTCCTGTGGCGACAAGGCGAGCCAGACGACGCCATGTTCCGCCTGATCGAGCGCAACGTGCGTGTGCCGGACAAGGTCCTCGGCGACGTCAGATCCCTGATTGCGGCCTGCGCGATTGGCGAGCGCGAAATCCTCAAGCTTTGCGATCAGTACGGATCAGCGGAGTTCATCGACCTCTGCCACCATCTGCTCGACTACACGGAGCGGTTCACCCGGTCGGAAATCGCCAAGCTGCCCGACGGCGTCTATCGGTTCGTCGACTTCATCGACTCCGATGGCATCGATAGTGGTCCGATCCGCTTCGAGGTGGCGATCACCGTCGCCGGCGAGGAGATGCTGGTCGACTTCGACGGCACGTCGCCTCAGGTTCGTGGCGCGATCAATTGCGTCTTTCCCTTCACCCGCTCGGCGTCACTGGGGTGTATCCGTTCGATTCTGGACCTGTCGATCCCCAACAACTCCGGTTATTTCCGGCCTATCACTGTCCGGGCTCCCGAAGGCACGATTGTGAACCCGCGGGCACCGGCGGCCGTCGCTGCCCGTGGTCTCACCGGAGTCAGGATCGGCGATACCGTGTTCGGAGCACTCGCCCAGATCGCTCCCGACGTCATGCCGGCCTGCGGTGCGAACGCGCCTGAAATCGGTGTGTCGTTCGGCGCGACGGGGCCTGACGGGCGGCCGCACGTCTATCTGGAGTTCCTGGTGGGTTCCTGGGGAGGAGGACCAGACAGGGATGGCATGGATGCCTGCACAGGCACCCTCGTGAACTATGCCAACACACCCGCGGAACTCATCGAGGCCGATCTGCCGATCGCCGTCGAGAGATATGGCTTCGCCCCCGACACTGGCGGCGTGGGACGCTGGCGCGGCGGCCTGTCCCTCGAGCGGCACCTTCGCTTCAAGATGGACCACGGAACGCTGCAGATCCGCTCCGACCGTCGCCAGAACCGGGCCTACGGTCTTCATGGCGGTGGCGCAGGGGCGCCCTCAACCGTCTCGATCCTCCGGGCCGACGGACGCGAGGAGGCCTGCCCCGCAAAGTTTCTCACCACCGTCAATGCCGGCGATGTCCTCAGGATCCGTCTGTCGGGAGCCGGGGGATACGGTGATCCTGG
>JBMOJG010000149.1:0-6998 GCA_049316925.1 Alsobacter sp.
CGCCACGCTCGGCCTGTCCGGCGCGGCGCTGCAGGGCCTGTTGCGCAATCCACTGGCCGATCCGGCCTTGTTCGGCGCCCCACAGGCGGCGGCGCTGGGCGCCGTCCTGGTGATCTATTCAGGCCTTGCCGGCACCCTGTCGCTGGCGCTTCCCGTCGCCGCGGTGGTCGGTGCGCTGGCCTCGGTTGCGCTGGTCGTCACGGTCGCCGGACGTGACCCGGGCATCACCGTGCTGCTGCTCGCGGGGCTGGCCGTCTCCAGCCTTGCGGGGGCCGGCACCAGCGCGGC
Organism: Alsobacter sp.; assembly: GCA_049316925.1. Taxonomy (GTDB): domain Bacteria; phylum Pseudomonadota; class Alphaproteobacteria; order Rhizobiales; family Beijerinckiaceae; genus Alsobacter. Next base: position 289 of record JBMOJG010000149.1, read on the forward strand.
GCTCAGCCTGTCGTCGAACCCTTATGCGCTGACCGAGATCGTGTTCTGGCTGCTCGGCTCCTTTGAGGACCGGTCTTTCGCCCACCTGTTCCTGGCAGCGCCCTTCGCGCTGGCCGGCGGCGCGGTCATCCTGATCCAGGGCGAGGCCTTGCGCGCCCTGACGCTGGGCGAGGACACAGCCCGCAGTCTCGGCGTCGAGGTCCGCCGCGTCCGCCTCGCCTTGGTCGGGGCTGTGGCGGTTGCCGTTGGCGGTTGCGTGGCCGTCTCCGGCGCCATCGGCTTTGTCGGCCTCGTCGCGCCCCACCTCGTGCGTAACGCCGTCGGTGCCGATCCGCGTGCCGTGCTCGTTCCGGCGGCGCTCGCCGGCGCTGCGCTGACGCTGGCCGCCGATATCGTGGCGCGGATCATCCCTGCCGGCACCGAGCTCAAGGTCGGCGCCGTCACCGCGATGCTGGGCGTGCCGTTCTTCCTGTGGATCGTCGCGCGCCGCCGCGACCTGTTCGCGGGCTCGGCCGGATGACGGGCCCCGCGCTGCAGCTCGAGCGGGTGTCTGCGTCGCTGGGCGGCCGTCTCGTGCTGCACGCCATCGACTGGACCGTGCCGGCCGGATGCTTCGTCTGCGTCGTCGGCCCCAACGGCGCCGGCAAGTCGACGCTGCTGCGCGCCGCCGCCGGGCTCATCCCGAGCCAGGGCACCATTCGCCTCGGCGGCGAGCCGCTGGCCGGCCTCGGCCCGGCAGCCCGCGCCCGCCGTGCCGCCTATCTGCCCCAGGACGGCGGCATTGGCTGGCCCTTGCCGGTGCGCGACGTCATCGCGCTGGGCCGCATGCCGCGCGGCGCCCGCCTCGGCAGCCTCTCGCAGGCCGATGTCGCCGCCGTCGCCGCCGCCATGCACCGCATGGATGTCGACCATCTGGCCGACCGGCCGGCGACCGAGCTGTCCGGCGGCGAACGCGCCCGCGTACTGATGGCCCGCGCGCTGGCGGTCGAGGCCGCGCTGCTGCTGGCCGACGAGCCGGCCGCGGCGCTCGACCCCCGCCACCAGCTGGCCATCATGGCCGAGCTGCGCGCCGAGGCCCGCGCCGGCCGGACCGTCGTCGCCGTCCTGCATGATCTTGCCCTGGCGGCCCGCTTCGCCGACCGCATCGCGGTGGTCGCGGATGGCTGCATGGTCGCCGACGGGGAACCCGGGGCCGTGCTGGAGCCCGGTCTGCTCGATCGGGTGTTCAGGATCAGCGCCATCGTCGAAACCCGCGACGGGCAGCCCCTGATCGTCCCCTGGATCGGATTGGTTGACGATTGACGAATTTCACAAATCGTCATAGACGAGAGGGATGACCCCCGCAGTTCTCTCAGCGGACGAACGCGCCGGCGAAACCCGGGAGCGCATCGTCACCCAGGCGGAACAGTATTTCCGCCAGTTCGGCTACCAGAAGACGACGGTGGCCGACATCGCACGGGCGTTGCGCATGAGCCCGGCCAATGTCTACCGCTTCTTCGACTCCAAGAAGGCGATCAACGAGGCCGTCGCAAGCCGCCTGATGGGCGAGGTCGAGGCCGAGCTCGCCGTGATCGCCGCCGGCACCGAGGCGCCGCCGGAGCGGCTGCGCCGCTTCGCTCGCGCCATGCACCAGGCCAACGCCAAGCGCTACATGGGCGACCGCTTCATGCACGAGATGGTGGCGGTGGCGCTGGACGAAAGCTGGGATGTGGTCCACGGCCACATCATGCGGCTCGACGCGCTGGTCGGCAGCATCATCGCCGATGGACTGCGCAGCGGCGACTTCTCCGTGCAGAATCCCGCCGTGGCCTCGCGCTGTGTCCATGCCAGCCTGGTCAAGTTCTGCCACCCGATGATCCTGTCGCAGTGCGCGAAGGGGGATCCTGGTCCGGATCTCGACAGCATGGTCGATTTCATTCTGCGCGGCCTCGGCGCGGGGTCCGGAACCGCCCCCGGCACCCGGCCGTCGAGTTGACAGGCGACGGTCCGGGGCGGATACCCGCCCGGCCATGACGTCGCCGCTCCAGAGCCTTGCGGGGTTCAAGAAAACCATCGTCGTCGTCCACGACCTCGCGATGACCGCGGTGGCGCTGACCGCCGCGTTCTTCATCCGCTTCGACGATGCGCTGCTGGCCGAGCGGCTGCGCTGGCTGCCCGTGCTGCTGCCGCCCTTCGTCGCCTGGGCGGGCCTCGTCTACTGGTATTTCGGCCTCTACAAGTCGAAGTGGCGCTTCGCCTCGCTGCCCGACCTGTCGGGCATCGCCAAGGCCGTCACCGTGCTGGCGCTGTCGCTGCTGGTCGTCGACTACGCGCTGGTGTCGCCGGCCGTTTACGGCGGCTTCTTCTTCGGCAAGATCACCATCGCGCTCTACTGGATGCTGCAGATCTTCGGGTTGGGCGGGCCGCGCGTGGCTTACCGGTATGCCCGCTTCGTGCGCTCGCGCGAGCAGGCCGGCAAGCTCGCCACCGCGCCGGCACTGGTCCTCGGCCGTGGTGCCGAAGCCGAGATCGTGCTGCGCGCGCTGGAGAGCGGCGGCGTCCGCCGCATCCACGCGGTCGGCATCCTGTCGCCGCGCGAGAGCGACCGCGGCCAGAGCATTCGTGGCATCCCGGTGCGTGGCGGTCTGGACGCGCTGGAGCGCACGGTTGCCGACCTTGCCGAGCGCGGCATCGCGGTGAAGCGGCTGATCCTCACCGCCTCGGCGCTGGCGCCGGACGCCGCGCCCGAGGCGCTGCTCGCCGCCTCTCGCCGGCTGGGCATTCCGCTGGCGCGCTTCCAGACCCTGGAGGAGGGCGTCGGCGAGGCCAGCGCGCTCGCCCCTGTCGAGATCGAGGACTTGCTCCTGCGCCCCACGGTCGCCATCGACCGGCGCAGGCTCGAGGACCTCGTCCGCGGCCGCCGGGTGCTTGTCACTGGCGGTGGCGGCTCCATCGGCAGCGAGATGGCGCTGCGGGTCGCGGCCTTCGGCGCCTCGGACCTGATGATCGTCGAGAGCTCCGAGCCGGCCCTGCACGCCATCAGCGAGACGCTGTCGCGCCAGGCCGGCGCCACGGTGCTGCACGGCGTCCTGGCCGACATCCGCGACCGCGAGCGCATTACCCGCGTGTTCGAGCGGTTCCGGCCCGACCTCGTCTTCCATGCGGCCGCCCTCAAGCACGTGCCCTATCTCGAGGCCGACTGGGACGAGGCGATCAAGACCAACGTGTTCGGCTCCGCCAACGTGCTGGAGGCCGCTGTCGCCTCCGGTGCCGCCGCCGCCGTGATGATCTCGACCGACAAGGCGATCGAGCCGGTTTCGATGCTGGGCGCCACCAAGCGGATGGCCGAGATGTACGCCCAGGTGCTCGATGCCGAGGGCGTCGCCGCGGCCCGTCCCACGCGCTTCATGGCCGTGCGCTTCGGCAATGTGCTGGGCTCGAACGGCTCGGTCGTGCCGAAGTTCAAGGCGCAGATCGCCCATGTCGGGCCGGTCACCGTCACCCATCCCGACATGGTCCGCTATTTCATGACCGTCCGCGAGGCAGCCGAGCTGGTGCTCACCGCCGCCTCCCACGCCGACCGCGACATGCGTGCGCCCGGCGCCGAGGCGGCCGAGCGCCCGTCCGTCTACGTCCTGCAGATGGGCCAGCCGGTGCGCATCATGGCGCTGGCCGAGCGCATGATCCGCCTCGCCGGCTTCGAGCCCGGCGTCGACATCGAGATCGCCGTCACCGGCGTGCGGCCGGGCGAGCGCCTGCACGAGATCCTGTTCGGCGTCGAGGAGCCGACGGTCGAGACCGGCGTCGCCGGCGTCATGGCGGCGAAGCCCGTCTTCGCCGACCGGGCCCGGCTGACCGCCTGGTTCGCCGCGCTGCGCGCCGCCGTCGCCGCCGAGGACCGGGGCCGTGCCGAGGCGATCCTCGCCGAAGCCGTGCCGAGCTTCAGCCGGGCACAGGTTCCGCCGCCACCCAGCGTTCCAGACCCTGCTGCGTCGATCCGACCGGCGGTCGCCACCCAAGGCTGACAAGCCGCGACGGGTCGACCACCAGCGATCCCGACAGGCGCTCCCAGTCTGCGCCGCGACCGACAAGCCTGAGGCCCAGGGAGAGGAGGCCGGGCGGCACGCCGATCAGCGCCGGGTTACGCCCTTCCGCCCGCCGCAGCGTGGCGACGATGGCGCTCAACGCGATCGGCGCAGGATCGGCGACGATCAGCGGCGCTTGCTCCGCTGTCGGAGAGTCGAGCGAAAACAGCACCGCCGCCACCAGATTGTCGATCGACAGCAGCGAGCGCGGCGTGTGCAGTCGGCCGAACGGCAGTGGTACCGGCAGGCGGGCCAGCCGCCGCAGCGCCGCCATGTTGCCGCCGACCCGCGGGCCGTAGACCACCACCGGCCGCAGCGCCGTCCACGGCAGGTCGAGGGCCGCGAGCGCCTCCTCGGCCGCCAGCTTCGAGCGCCCATAGGCGTCGGTCGGCTCCGCCGGCGAGGTCTCGGTCAGCACGTCCGGGGCTGACGGTCCGGTCTGCGCCCGGATCGACGACAGAAGGACGAACCGGGCCACGCGGCCACGCGCCGCCGCGCCGAGCACGGTGGTGGCGGCGCGGTTGACCTGGAAGTAGCGGGCCTTGGGGATGCCCTCGCCCGCATGGGCGATGCCGGCAGCATGCACCACCGCATCGACCCCGGCCATGTGCGGCGCCCACTGCACCGGCGCCTCGAGGTCGATCCCCGGAATGATCTCGGTGCCCTCCGGCAAGATCCCCGGGGCGGGTGGGGCACGCACCGCTGCGCGGACCGTATCGCCCCGTTCTACCAGCGCGGCCGCGAGGTGGCGGCCGATAAACCCGGTCGCGCCGGTCAGCAGCACCCGCATCACCGCCTCCGCTCGTGCGGCGTGGCGAAATCGAACAGCAGCGCCGCCACCGCAGAGGCCGCCACGGCCGCCGCCAGGGCGCCGCGCGGCGCGGTCCACGCCAGGGTGGCGATCACCGCCGTTCCGGCCAGCGTCAGGTTGACCAGCACCACCCGCCCCACCACGGCGAGGACCGGCAGGCCGTTGACCGTCGCGCGCTGGTAGAAATGGGTGCGGTGCGCCTGCGTGATGGCTTCGCGGCGTGCGATCCGCCGGATCAGCGTCAGCGTTGCATCCGCCAGGTAGTAGAGCGGCAGGATGAGCGCCGGCAGCAGGTGGCCGTCGCCGGCCAGCCGGAACAGCGCCCAGCCGAGCAGCAACCCGACAGGCAGGCTGCCGACATCGCCGAGGAACTGCCGCGCCACCGGCCGGTTATAGGGCGCGAACCCGGCCATCGCCCCGCCGGTGGCAGCCGCGACGACGCCCGCGGCGACCGGCGCCGCGCCCGTCGCCGCCAGTAGCGCGATGGCCGCCGCGATCGGCAACGTCTCGGCCACGGTCATCCAGTCGAGCCCGTCCATGAAGTTGTAGAGATTGACGAACCACAGACCGGCCAGCGTCACCAGCGTCCGCTCTGCGCCGATCGGCAGGACGTCGGGCCACAGCCGGGCCTCCGGCGGCGCGAAGCCGACGGCCACGGCTACGGCCGCTGCCTGGATGGCCAGGCGCGGCAGCGCCGGCAGCGGCTGCACATCGTCGATGGCGCCCAGCACCGTCAGCGTCAGCGCGGCGGCCAGCAGCGCCACCAGCCCGGTCCTTTCTCCGGCGGGAAGGCCCGGCACGACAACAAGCACCAGAGCCAGAACGACCAGCACCACGCCCGCCACCGCCATGCCGCCGCCTTGCGGGGTCGGCACCACATGGCTCGACCGGGCATTCGGCCGAGCCAGCGCGTAGCGCCGCAGCAGCGGCATCAGCGGCGGAACGGAGGCAAAACTGGCGAGTGCCGCAAGGGTGGCGGCCAGCGTGAGCGGCAGCACATCGGCAAGGCGGTCGAAGGGCGGCATGGGACGTCCCGGGGCGGCAGACGACCATACTGCACGGGGCGCCCGGGGCAACGCCACCCCCCCTTACAGACCGGCAGAAGTGCCCTATCTGACGGTTCATGGGAACGCGCAAGCAGATGCCGAATGCCAAACGCCGCGGCATGGCCGCGCCGGCCCCGCGCATCGACGCGGTGCTGGAAATCGTCGTCGGTCTGCATGCGCGCGGGCCCGACGCCTCGTTGCCGCGCCGGCTCGGGCCGCTGTTCCGCGAACTGGCGCTGGAACAGCCCCCGCGTGATCCCGACGAGATCGAGGACATGATCTGGGCGCACTGGATCGCCCACCACGACGTGTCGTCCTCCGCCGCCATGGCGGCCGCCATCGAGGCCATGGGGGCGGGCGCCTTCGATCTCGCCCGGCCGATGCTCGACCGTCTGGTGGCGCGCGAGCCCTCCTGGGCCGAGGCCTGGAACAAGCGCGGCACGCTGGCCTTCGTCGAGAAGCGCGACGGCGACGCGCTGGCCGATATCGAGCAGACTTTGCTGCTGGAGCCGCGCCATTTCGGCGCCGTCTCCGGCTTCGGCCAGATCTGCCTGCGCGCCGGCCGGCTGGCCGAGGCCCGCGCCGCTTTCCAGGTGGCGCTGTCGATCAACCCGCATCTGCTCGGCGTGCGCGAGGCCGTCGATGAGCTGGGCGCCACGCCCCACCTGCGCCTGCACTGAGAGCCTGCGAGGGGATCCGGGCGTGCCGCCTCAGCCGGCGCCGGCGGCCGGCCGCCCGTCCCGCGTGCGCGGCACCTGCACCAGCGACACCAGCACCACGCTGATGATC
>JBMOJG010000150.1:0-6996 GCA_049316925.1 Alsobacter sp.
GCTCCCTTCAGGGAGCGGATGGCCCGGTAGGGGGCACGCGTGATCTCGTCCAGCGCAGCCATCGCCACCATCGGGCTCGCGGCATCGAGGTCGGACGCAAAGAACTGGACCCGCGTCTGCCAGTCGTCCGCTGACATTTCGGACGAGCGCCTGAATCGGGCGACGGTCCTCGCCCAGTCGAGCCGTTCGGCAGGAATCGGTCCGGCCAGAGACCAGCCGGGCGGCCAGGCTCGGCGGAGCAGGACGACAGTGTCGGTTTTGCCGCCCTCGAGCGTCCCGAAATCCTCAGGCACGATCTCGCGCTGCGGCATGGCCGAACCCTTGATGAGGGCAACGGCGCGGAAGGTCGCGGGCGATGATCCCCGTGTCGCCAGAACAGCAAGATCGGTCTCAACCAGCGGTTGCACGAGGGTCAGGCGTGGGCCGTCCGCGGTTCCGAGACACACCGGGCAGGCGAGCGCCGCGGTGGCTCCCGCAAGCCAGGTCAAGAGGCCACCGACGAGGCCCGCGGATCGTTTGCGCGCCGCCGCGATGCGGCTCAAGGCTGGAGCCGGAAGACGGTCTGGCCCTCCTTGATGGTCTCGACCACGGCAATGTCCCGGATGGTTTTGGGGTCAACCTTCAGGGGATTCTTGTCCAGGATCACCAGGTCGGCGAGCTTCCCCCGCCGGAGGATGCCCTTGCTGGCCTCCTCGCGGATCTGGTAGGCCGCCATCACCGTGACCGCGCGCAGCGCATCATAGGGCGAAATCCGTTCGTCGCCGCCGATCAGCGAACCGTTCGGCATGATGCGGTTGACGCCGGCATCGACCAGGGTGAGCACCGACGGGGACGGCGAGACGGGCGCATCGTGCGAGAAGGTGAACGGCATGCCGGCGTTCAGCAATGTCCGGGCCGCGACGCTGGCATGGGCGCGTTCCGGCCCCCACAGGTGGATCACGATCTCGCCGAGCTTGGGGATCGAGCCGGTCAGATAGGTCGGCACGCCACCCACGGACTTCATCCGCCGGATCTGGTCGGGCCGCATGTAGGTGGCGTGGATGAACACGGGCCGGTGATCGCGCATCCCGTGCTTGCGCACCGCAGCCTCGATGGCCCGCAGGGCCTGCTCGGCCGCGGCGTCGCCCTGGACATGCATGTTGATCTGCATTCCCGTGGCCCAGTACTTGTCGAAGGCCGCGAACAGGACGTCGTCGGGGACCTGCTGGAAGCCGAAATACGCACCCGTCTTGCCCGGAGGGTTGTTGGCGAAGGGCTTGGAAAACCAGCCCGTGTCAGGGCTGCCATCGAGCCAGAACTTGATGCCGCCAAGGCGCACGCGGTTGATGTAGCGGCGGTCGAGATCGGGCCGCGCCGCGAGGAGACTGCGGGCCGTTCCGTCCGCCTTTCGATTGTAGGCGGTCGCAACCGAATAGGCGGCCGCAACCACGTCGTCGGTCGCGGAATCCTTGGCGCACAGATAGAGGTCGATCGGCAGGAGTTTCCTGTCGATGGCGTTGCGGATGATGTCGATGTCGTCATTGCCCAGCCCCACACCGCACTCCTGGGCGATGGTGTGGCCGTGGCGCGCCCACTCCCGGGCGGCGCCGGTGATCGCATCATCGGCGAGTTTGCCGGTGAAGGGTGGTCTTTTGGCGCGCACGGCGAACAGAGCGGTTTCCTCCATCGCCCCAAGCAGCTCCCTGCTGCCGGCGATGCGGGCAAAATTGCCGCCCTCCGGATCGGGCGTGTCGGCGCCGATGCCGGCTTCCCGGAAGGCCGCCGAATTGGCGGATCCGAGATGCCCCGACGCGTCCACCACCATGATCGGCCGGTCAGCCGCGATGGCGTCCAGCTCGGCGCGCGTCGGATGCCGCCGGTCGGCCATCTTGGCAGTGCTGTAGCCGAAGCCGACGATCCAGGCGCCCGGCGGCGTCCGGGCCGCCTGGACTTTCATCCGGGCGACCAGATCGGCAACATCCGGCGTCCCCACCAGGTCGGCATCGATCATGTTCTTGCCGAAATAGACCATGTGGCCATGACCGTCGATGAAGCCTGGCAGCATGGTCTTGCCGCCCAGATCGACCATGCGGGTGGCGCGGCCCTTCAGCCGCATGGCTCCCGCCAACGATCCCACATGCGCGATCTTGCCGTCCCGGACGGCCAGGGCCTGGGCATAGAACGGCGTTCGTCCCGCCATCGTGATGATGTCGCCGCCGGTGTAGATCGTCTCGGCCGGCTGGGCCTGTGCCTCAAGCCCGCTCGCCGCCACAGCCACGAGTGAGAGCAGTGCGACGCGACCGAATTTTGAATGCATGGCTGTCTCCGGGCTGACGAAGGGATCTGGTTGGGGGAAGGATCAGAACCTGATTTCCGAGGACATCATCGCGCCGGGGCCGCTGTTCTTAAGGGCCGGCGCGACATAGTCCGTCCATCGCCACGTACCCTCGAGGCCGACACGCCACCAGCCGTTGACGTCCCACAGCACATTGGCGAAAGCGGTCCGGTTGCTGGCGATCTGGCAGGACGGCGCGAGGACGCAGCTCGACAGCGCGCTCCTGTCCCGCATCAGGTCGATGCCATATCCGGCATGGCTGCGGACCGCCGGATGCCAGTAATAGACGACCTCGGCCCAGCCGCCGTCGCCCTTCAACGTCCGACCCAGAGAGTTGGCGGTCTGCCCGATCGTGCCGAGATAATTGCCGAGCGCTGCGCCGCGGTAGATCTCGCCCTGGATGCCGAACCGCTCTCCGATGCGCACCGCCGCGTCGAGTGCCACGCCCCGGACCTCGGTCACCTTGACGCGCACCGGTCCGGCGATGCCGTCGGTAAACGACCTGAAATCACCCGCCAGTCCGGAGACGCCGACGGCCAGCACCGGCCATTTCAGCAGCGTTGCCTCGTCAGGGGGACCGAAAGCCCATGAGGCATGCGCCTCAACATTGGGCCGGCCATTGTTCTCGACCCGCTTCGACAGGTTGTCCGAAACGACCAGCGACACGGGCTCGGCGAGCGCACCGGTCAACGTCAGCTTTCCGGCGCCCCCGAGGTCGACGCTCCGGATCACCTTCACCTGGGTCCTGTACGAGTTGCCGGCATTGCCCGAATTGGCGAGCGCCGACGTCTGGTCGATCATCCCCGGGATGCGCGGGGCGAACACGTCGTTCTGCAGGCCCGCCGAGATGGTCCACTCGGGGCTGCGCAGATAGCCGAAGAGATTGATGGGCGTCACCCCGTAGGCGTTCGACGTCAGTGTCCCGCCCGTGAACCCGACGGCGGCGAAGACTCCGGTCTCGAACGATCACAGCATCGGCCCCGTGACCGTTGCGTTCAGGGATCCGTACTGCCCCGACAGCCGGAACTGGTTCTCCTTGCCGGTGATATCCTTGGGAAACAGCAGGAAGGCAGCGCCCGGCACATAGGCGCGAACCGGACTGGCGGCGGCGATGACCTTCAGGTTTCCTCCGACCGTCAGCGAGAAATCGGGATTGCTGACGAGGACCTGACCTCCCGGTTTGGGATCGGGTCCACCGGCCCGGCTGGGCGGAATCACCGGCGCCGGCACCTTGCGCGCCGCCTCTGCCGTGGGCTCCGGCTTGGATTGTGCGGTCCGCGAGACCGGCTCAGGCTTTGCTGCCCTGGCTGGTCGCTCGCGGACAGGATCCCCGGCAATCTTTGCGACCAGCCGTTCCAATGTCTGCTGCTGCGCCTCCAGCTGGCGTTGCTGGGCCGCGATCACAGCGTCCTGGCGAGCAATCTGCGCCCGCAGGGCCTCCAGAGCCCGGTCATCGGCCGCAGCTGCCCCGTCCGCCCGAAGCCCCAAGAGCGACAGTAATACCGCGGCAGAGAACCGGACCGTTCGCAAACCGGACGGGACGATGAGGCGTTGTGTCATCATTTACAGGCCGGCGGCAACACAAGCGAAATATCCAGCACCACGGCCGGGTAATCAACAGTGAGAAACGTTCTTTCATCCCAAAAAAGGATCAAGAGTGCCGTGCAAGGGAATTCGACTGCACGCAACATGAGTTAAAATGATGAATTACGAATATTAATTAACAAATACAAAAGTTCGATGCCGAAAAAAGGGCACGGTCATTCCGATTTGGGCCACATTCCGGCAGATCATGCGAACCTCGCAGGCCTTCCGAGGAAAGCTGTGGCCGCCCTGCCCCTTTTCTGTTAACCGCCGGAGATGGTCGTCAACAGGCGACTGATTCCGACGGACCGCGCATGACCATCCGCCTGCACCGGGGCGACCTGCCCGCTGACGCCCGTTTTGGACCGGTGGTCGCCATCGACACCGAGACGCTCGGCCTCAACCCTTTGCGTGACCGGTTGTGCGTCGTGCAGCTGTCGGCCGGTGACGGCACGGCCGATGTCGTGCAGATCCCGGCCGGACGGCCGGTGCATGCGCCGAACCTGGCGCGGCTGATGGCCGATCCGGCGGTGGTCAAGCTGTTCCACTTCGCCCGGTTCGACCTCGCGGTGATCGAGCACGCGCTGGGCGTCATGCCGGGCCCGGTCTGGTGCACCAAGATCGCCTCGCGGCTGGTGCGGACCTATACCGACCGCCACGGCCTCAAGGACCTGACCCGCGAGCTGCTCGGCATCGACCTGTCCAAGCAGCAGCAGTCCTCCGATTGGGCCGCCGAGACGCTGACCGAGGCGCAGCTGGCCTATGCGGCCTCCGACGTGCTGCACCTGCATGCGCTCAAGGCCAAGCTCGAGGCGCTTCTGGTGCGTGACGGCCGCGCCGATCTGGCCCATGCCTGCTTTACCTTTCTGCCGGCCCGCGCCCGGCTCGATCTGGCGGGATGGGGCGAAACCGACATCTTCGCCCACAGCTGAACCTCGCCTACACTGCACGACACAACTTCGCCATGCCGGCATGGTCCAGCCGGGCAGGCGCAACGGGGAACACGGGCGGCATGGCGGTCGGGTCGGACCGGTTCGGACGGGATGACGACGCCACGGCGCGCTACAGCGCCGCGCTGCGCCACTCGTCGCGCGTCCGGCTGCTGCGCCGCGCGATTCCCGTGGGAGCCATCGTCGTCGTCGCCGCCGTGGCCTTCATCGCCTTCGTCGAGCCGTTCCGCACGCTGCCGGCCGGCCTGACCGTGGGGCCGGTGAGCATGAACGGCACCAAGGTGACGATGGAGCTGCCCAAGCTCAGCGGCTTCAAGAAGGATGCACGGCCCTATGAGGTCACGGCCCGCTGGGCGGCCCAGGACATCAAGAACCCGACCATCATCGAGCTGAAGGACATCCGCGCCCGCATCGCCCTGCAGGAGCGCGGCATGGCGACGGTCGAGGCAGCGGATGGCATCTACAACACCCAGAGCGAGCAGATCCGCCTGAAGGACGACGTCAAGATCACGTCCGACAGCGGCTACGAGGCGCGCCTGTCATCGGCGACCGTCGAGTTCAAGGCCGGCACGGTGACGAGCAACGATCCCGTCTCGGTCCGGTTCAATGGCGGCACCATCGACGCCGAGGGCGTCGACATGCTGGACAACGGCCAGCATGTGGTGTTCCGCGGCCGCGTCCGCACGGTCATGAACGCGGATGCCCGGCCGATACCGGCCAGTGTCGTTGCCACCCCGCCACCCGCTCCCCCGCCCGCCCTCAAGGTCTCGCCATGAACCGCATGCTCGCCGCGCTGCTTCTCGCTTTGGCCCTGCCGTCTGCCGCCCTCGCCCAGAAGGCAAAGCCGCTGGGCGTGCCCGGGTTCGGCAGCAATTCGAAGGAGCCGATCCGCATCGATGCGGATCGACTCGAGGTCTTCAACAAGGAGCAGCGCGCCGTCTATTCCGGCAATGTGGTGGCCATCCAGGGCGAAACCACCATCAAGGCCGCCACCATGATCGTGTTCTTCGAGCGGCAGTCGGAGAAGGAGAAGGCCGCCGCCGCGTCCCAGGCCAGCGCCGATGCGCCCGAGGCCAACAGCGCGCTGCGCCGGGTCGAGGCGAAGGGCGGCGTCACGGTGATCAGCAAGGACCAGGTCGCCACCGGCAACGAGGGTGTGTTCGACCGGGCCACCAACCGCATCATCCTCACCGGCAATGTTGCGCTGAGCCAGGGCGAGAACATCACCAAGGGCGACAAGCTCGTCTACAACACCGAGAGCGGCGTGGCGGTGGTGGAGGGCGGTCGCGTCCGCGGCTTCTTCGTGCCGGGCGGCGACGAGCCGCAGGCCAAGAAGGGCCAGAAGCCGGAGAAGCCCAAGAGCTGACCACCGGGCTGACGGCCTGCGCCGGCTCCGGCGGCCCGCCCAAATGCGCGCGCCGGTTGCCCTGCCGGAGCCGCTCCGCTACAGCATCGGCCCGGCGGGCAGGCCGGGCTGGACCCGCGGCCTGGCCTGCACCGGGGACACTCCTTGAAATTCTTCTCCCGTCCGACCGTGGCGACGCCGTTGGAACCCGCGACCGAACCCCCGGATCTCGGCGGCCCGGGCGTGCTGGCGGTCGCGGGACTCGCCAAGAGCTATCGCGGCCGGCAGGTGGTGCAGGATGCCGGGCTGGCGGTCCGCAACGGCGAGGCGGTCGGCCTGCTCGGCCCCAACGGCGCCGGCAAGACGACGATCTTCTACATGATCACCGGGCTGGTGGCGCCCGACCGCGGCCGCATCTCGCTGGACGGACATGACGTCACGCGGCTGCCCATGTACCGGCGCGCCCGGCTGGGCATCGGCTACCTGCCCCAGGAGGCGTCTATCTTTCGCGGCCTCAATGTCGAGGACAATATCCGCGCCGTGCTCGAGGTCGTCGAGCCGGACCGCGCGCGGCGCGAGAGCGAACTCGACAACCTTCTCGAGGAGTTCGATATCAAGCGCCTGCGCCAGTCGCCCTCGATCGCGCTGTCGGGCGGTGAGCGTCGCCGCTGCGAGATCGCCCGCGCGCTCGCCGTCCGTCCGTCCTTCATGCTGCTGGACGAGCCTTTCGCCGGCATCGACCCGATTGCCGTCGGCGACATCCAGGCGCTGGTGCGCCATCTCACCGCACGTGGCATCGGCGT
>JBMOJG010000151.1:0-6990 GCA_049316925.1 Alsobacter sp.
TCCAGCGCCTCAACGAGCTGGTGGCGACCTTCCGCACCGGCCAGCAGGCGGCGGCTGCGTCCAGGACGCCGGCGGCAAAACGCACCGAGCCGGCGCTGCGAGCCGCGCCGCCGCGCGACCGGCGGTCCGCCTAAACCGCCGACCGTGACCCCGCGGACACAGGCAGCGCCTTTGATCCGGCCTATCAGGATCACTGGTGTGTCCATTTGCGCCCTCGGGAGACTGCCATGAGCCTCAGCCTTCGCCTTGCCCTTGCGGCCGCGATCCTTGCCGCCGGTGCTGCGACCGCCGAGGCCCAGACGCAGCGGCCGCACACCCGTGTGCCGCACGCCCAGCCGGCCCAGCCGCGCCAGGATGACCAGTCGTTCCTGTATCTGCCGCCCAGTTCCGCACCGCGCACGTCCAACTACATGGCGCTGTCGAACGGTCCGGGCGGGACGGTGATCTCGCCGCTGACCTATGGCCAGGGGCGGACGGACTGGCTGCAGCGCTGATCTGCCCGTCAGGCCTCTGCGAGGGCGCGCTCGAAATCGGCGGCGAGGTCGTCGGGATGCTCCAGACCGACAGAGTACCGGACCAACCCGTCGCCGATGCCCATCTCAGCCCGCGCTTCCGGGGTGAAGCGCTGATGCGTGGTGGTCGCCGGGTGGACGACGAGGCTCTTGGCGTCGCCGAGATTGTTGGAGATGCGCGCCAGCCGCAGGGCATCCAGGAAGCGGAAGGCGGCTGCCTTTCCGCCCTTCAGCTCCAGCGCCAGCAGCGTCGAGGCGCCGTTCATCTGGCGGCGGATGATGTCGGCCTGCGGGTGGTCGGCGCGGCCCGGATAGATCAACCGTGCCAGTTTGGTGTGCCCGGCGAAGCGGTCGGCGAGCCAACCGGCCGTCTCGGTCTGGCGGCGAACGCGCAGCGTCAACGTCTCGAGCCCTTTCAGCATCACCCAGGCGTTGAACGGCGACAGGGCCGGGCCGGTCTGGCGCAGGATCGTCTGCAGCTTTTCCTGGATGAAGGTTTCGGATGCGAGGATCAGGCCGCCGAGACAGCGTCCCTGGCCGTCGATGTGCTTGGTGGCCGAGTAGACGACGCAGTCGGCGCCCAGCGCCAGCGGCCTCTGGAACAGCGGCGTGGCGAAGACGTTGTCGACCACCAGGATGGCGCCGGCCGCATGGGCGATCTCGGCAACCGCCGCGATGTCGATCACCTCGAGTGTGGGATTCGAGGGGCTTTCCAGGAAGAACAGCCGTGTCTGCGGCCGGACGGCGGTCCGCCAAGCGTCAAGATCGGTGCCATCGACGAGCGTTGAGGCGACACCGAACCGCGGCAGGTGCTCCTCGATAACGTAGCGGCACGAGCCGAACAGGGCCCGGGCGGCAACGACATGGTCGCCCGCCCGCAGCACGCCCATGAGCGTGGCGGTGACCGCGGCCATGCCTGTCGCGGTCGCCCGGCAGGCCTGCGCGCCCTCGAAGGCCGCCATGCGACGCTCCAGCATCGCCACGGTGGGGTTGGAGAACCTTGCATAGATGAAACCGGGGTCCTCTCCGGCGAAGCGGGCCTCGCACTGGGCGGCGCTGTCATAGACATGGCCCTGGGTGAGGAACAGGGCCTCCGAGGTTTCACCGAAGGCCGACCGCATGGTGCCCGCATGGACAAGTTCGGTTTCGGGGTGGAGAGGCGGCCTGTCAGGCATGGAAGCAGTCCAGAAGGTGCGAAGTGGCCGTATTTCTTGGCATGTCAACAATGCGTTCGCAATACAAAACATATCGTTCGATGAACCGGAATTCACCCGGTGGCTTAAAGCCTACTCGGCGCGGCTGGCCCCGGGATCGGCCGAGGGGCGTGGTCGCAGCCCGCGCTTGATCACTTCGCCGAGAAGCCGTCCTACACCGCCCCTGCTCGGCTCGCTGACCCTTGCACCACGCTCGCCCCGACTGAGGACGATGACCCGGTCATGATACTCCGCCAGTCCCGGCCGGTGCCCGACGCTGAGCAGCATTGAGCCGGCCAGCTCGGTCTTGAACAGCGACATCATCGAGTCCTGGCTGGCCTCGTCGAGGGCCGAGGTGGCCTCGTCCATGACGATCACCGCCGGCCTGTGAACCACCAGCCGCGCAAAGGCCAGGCGCTGCTGCTCGCCACCGGACAGGATCCGGGACCAGGGCTCTGCCTCGTCGAGGCGGCTGGCGAGATGGCGCAGCCCGCAGCGGTGCAGGGCGTCCAGCAGGACGCTGTCCTCGCGCGGGTTCGCCGTGTCGGGGTAGAGCATGGCCTCGCGCAGGGTTCCTGACGGCACGTAGGGTTTCTGCGGAACGAACATCACGGTGGCGCCGGGCGGCATCAGGATGCGGCCGCTGCCCCACGGCCAGAGACCCGCCACGGCGCGGATCAGCGTCGACTTTCCAGTGCCGGAATCGCCCTGGATCAGGATCTTCTCGCTGCCGGAAAACACCGCCTCGGCGCCGTTGATGACGACCCGACCGCCGAACTGGGCGACCGACAGGTCGCGCAGCCGGATCTCGCCGGGTCTGCCGGTCTCGATCGCGATGCGCTCGCCAGGACGGGTGCGGTCGTCGAGATCGCGCATGGCCGCCGCAAAGGTCGAGACGCGGTTGGCCGAGGCGATCCATTCCGCCAGGCGGATGTAGTTCTCGACCAGCCAGTTCAGGGCGAGCTGCACCTGCAGGAACGCTGCTGCCAGCTGCATCAGGGCGCCGAGCGTCAGGTCGCCCGCCAGATATTTGGGGGCCCCCAGCAGCAATGGGACGATCGGCGCCAGCACGGTGTTGCCATGGATGATCCATGTCATGCGCGCCTGCTGCGTGATCACGCCGCGCCAGCGCTCCAGTGTCTCATCCAGCCGGGCGGTGATGGTCCGCTGCTCGTCCTCCTCGCCACCGATCAGCGCGATGCTCTCGGCGTTCTCGCGCACGCGCACAAGCGCGAACCGGACAGTCGCCTCCGCGGCGTTCTTGGCCTCGGTTCTTTCGATCAGCGGACGGCCCAGCACCAGCATGGCGCCGGATGTCAGGCTGGCGTACGCAATGGCCACGAGGACGAAGTATCCGGGCACGTCGATCCCGAACACAGTGATGGAGCCACCGGCTGTCCACAGCACGCCGATGAACACCGCCGCCATCAGCACCGCATTGCCGAGCCCGATGGCGAAGTCGACGACCGGTTCGGTGGCGATGCGGACGTCGTCGGTCATCCGGAACTCCGGATTGTCGAGTTCCGGTGCCGTGATGTTCATCTGGTAGAAGCGGCGGTCCTCGAGCCAGTCGCCCAAGAGGTGCAGGGTCAGCCAACGCCGCCACTGCGCCTGCAGGGTCATGCGGCACAGCACCAGGACCACCATGGATGAGATGGCCGCGAACGCCAGGACGGCAAACAGGCCGACGGCCTGCATCACCGCGGCCGGGTCCTTGCGGTCGAGGGAATCAAAGAAAAACCTGTTCCACAGGTTGAGCGAGTACTGGATGGCGATGTTCGACAGCACCAGCGCGACGATCCCCAGCGTCAGTCCCCTGGCCAGCCAGCGTCGTTCACCAGTCCAAAATCCACGCGCGAAGCTCCAGAAGCGGCGCAACCCGCCGTTTGGTGCGGGTTCGATCTCGGCCTTGAACTGGGCCGTGTCCGGCGATGCATCGGTCATCGTGGATCTCGCCCGGGATGGAATAGGACGCCGCCGTCTGCCGGTTACCGGCCGGCACCGTATCGGCGCAGCTCATGCCAGCGGCGTGCTCGAACGTCCGCGCACTAGGCCGACGACGGCCGAGATGACGAACAGGACGATGGCGACATAGAAAATCGTCTCCGCGATGCCCATCGCGGTGCCGGCAATACCGCCGAAGCCGAGAACCGCGGCAATCATGGCAATGACGAGAAAGCTGATGGCCCAGCCCAGCATGGGACGCTCCTGAGGTTGGTGTCGGGTGGTTTGCGGCAACGGGATCGTGGCCTTGACCCTGCCCCGACAACGGGGAACCCCCTTGGGGAGTTCCATGCCGGTTGCCTCCCGCCGCGCCCCGGGTTGACGGATTTCTGCTTTTGAGGGCCAAGTTGTTCCGCGATTGTCACTGAACGGACACAGCACCGCGCCAGCGTGCGCGCACGGCCGCCCGGGGCGGAACGCAGAGATGGGGAACAACATGAACGACGTGGTGGTCAAGAGCCCGATGCAATACCTGGACAAGGCCACGAGCGCCCTGCGCGACCTCGGGGTCATGCCGTCCAAGGTCGAGGACGCCCCCATCAACTCGCTGCTCGAGAAGATCTCGACGCTCGAGCCCGACAAGATCGCGGTGATCGCCCGCACGCTCGGGCAGGCCTCGGTGTTCAACGAGGTGGTGCGCGAGCAGACCGCCGCCATGGACATCGGCACGCGCTACCAGGACATCGCCAAGGGCTTCAACTCGATCCGCGACGACGCCAAGGCGATGGTCGACCAGATCGAGGACGGCAAGCTCGACCTGCTCGAGCGCGTCACCAATGTGTGGATGAAGATTTCGCGCGGCGACATCGCCGACCGCTTCGACAAGATCAAGGCGACCTATCTGGAGGTCACCCGGGCGACGAAGGACCAGATCGAGCGCGAAGCCACCATTCTCGAGGCCTATCGCGACTTTCGCGGCGCGCTGAAGCAGGCCGAGGTTCTGGCGCTCGAGGTGCTGAAGACCGCCGACATGCGCATGAACGAGGCGAAGGCCACGTTGAACGCGGCGTCCGAGAAAGTCGCCACCTATGCGGGCACTGAGCCCTCAGAGCGCGCGAAGCTTGAGCTCGAGCGCGACGAGTACCTGCGCCGCACCCAGGATGAGGACAAGCGCTACCAGATTGCCAAGGACCTCTCCGACAATCTGACGGTGAGCTACAACACGTCCGAGGTCGTGATGGCCCGGCTGATGCAGACCACCAACGCCAAGGAGCGCGTCTACTCCCAGTCAATCAGCTTCTTCACCACCAATGACAGCGTGCTCACGGCGCTCAAGGCCTCGTTCACCGGCCTGTTCGGCCTGCACGAATCGACCCAGACCCTCGAGGTGATGAAGGAGGGCATGTCGAAGAGCATCGAGGTGCTCGCCGACATGGGCGGCAAGGTGCAGGAGGCCGCCGTGCGCGCCGGTTACGGCCCGACGATCCGCGCCGACGCGGTCAAGAAGCTCGTCGACAGCGTCATCGGCTTCCAGGAGCGCTCGCTCGGTATTGTCGCGGAGATGCGTGACATGTCGACCAAGAATTCCGCCGAGATCCGCGACGCCGTCGAGGACGGCAAGAAGCGGATCGCCAAGCTGGTGATCGAAGGACAGGCTCTGCCCGCCAATGGCTGACACCGCCACCCCGGCCGTCGCGCCGGCGGCCAAGGCCGCCCGGCTCGACGACCTCATGATGTCCATGGACGTGGTGGACACGCTGCGCCACCAGGAGAGTCTCGTCGCGCGCGAGCTCGATGACGATGCGCGCGAGCGCGAGCTCCTGGAGCGCCTGCGGCAGATCTATCGCGGCCAGGGCATCGACGTGCCGGAGCGGATCCTCCATGAAGGCGTCAAGGCGCTGAAGGAGAGCCGCTTCGTGTACACGCCGCCGGCGCCCGGGACGGCGACCACGCTGGCGACGCTCTGGGTCAGGCGCGGCCGGATCGGCACGGCCATCGCGGCCGTCGCCGGCATCGCCGGGGCCGCCTGGCTGGCGTTTGCGGTGCTTGTCCAGTGGCCCGAGCAGCGCACGGCCGAGCGCACCCGCATCGAGCTCTCCCAGACCCTGCCCAAGGCACTCGACACGGCGTTTTCCGAGGTGAAGGCCGAGGCGCGGGTGCCCGCAGGAACGGCCCGTGCGGAGGAGATCCTCGCCGATGGCCGGGCCGCCCTTGTGCGTCACGACGCCGAGGGCGCCAAGGCGGCTTTGGGCAAGCTCGAGGAACTGCGGGCGGAGCTGCGCAAAAGCTACGCGCTCACCATCGTGTCGCGGCCCGGCGAGCAGACGGGCGTGTTCCGCATCCCCGACCGCAACCGCGGTGCCCGCAACTATTATGTGATCGTCGAGGCGATCGGGCCCGACGGAAAGCCGATCCCGATGCCGGTGAAGAGCGAAGAGGACGGCACGACCAAGACCGTCACCAAATGGGGCGTCCGTGTCGCCGAGCCGGTGTTCGAAGCGGTCCGCCGCGACAAGAATGACGACGGCATCCTGCAGCGCAACCGCCTCGGCGAGAAGCGCCGCGGATCTCTCGACGTCGACTATGCGGTGCCCGTCCTGGGCGGCGCCATCACGCAATGGTGAGACGATGATCACCGGACAGCAGGCGCTGCGCTCGATCGAGCAGGCGGCGTTCACGCTCCGCGGCCAGGAAACCCAGATCGACGGCGCGCTGCGCTCCGCCGACGAGGAGGTGGCGCGCCTGCGCGCCGACCGTGCCGGGCTGCTGCGGCAGCTGGCGCAGGTGCGTCTCGACACGCTGCAGCGCGACGAGGCCGTCGGTGCACTCGACGCGGCGGAACGCCGGGCGATGGCGCTGATCCAGGAGGCGCGCGGGTCGATGGACGCGATCGTCCGGCGTGCGGAAGAGGCCGCGGCGGCGCTGCAGGCGGCGACGGCCACCCGGCATGCGCGGGCCGACACGGTGACGCAGACGCTCGAGGCGCTGGAAAGCCTTCAGGTCCAGGTCGAGCCCATCGTCCGGTCCAGTCCGGACTGGCTCGCCCAGAAGGCTGCGGTCGACCGCCAGGCCGCCGTGGTGGAGGCTGCCGACAAGAAGGCGGCACTGGCCGAGGCGGACCGCGAGGCCAAGCGCAAGCCCTACGAGGACGACCCGCTGTTCATGTATCTGTGGCGGCGCGGCTTCGGCACCCAGGCCTATGGCTCGGGGTTCTTCGTGCGCTTCTTCGACCGCAAGGTGGCGCGCCATATCGGTTTCGATGGTGCACGGCCGAACTACGCCATGCTGATCGAGATTCCGAGCCGGCTGCGGGCCCATGCGGAGGCCTGCAAGGCTGATCT
>JBMOJG010000152.1:0-6984 GCA_049316925.1 Alsobacter sp.
ATCGATGCCATCGCCTCGGTCGAATACGACATCGGCCACGGCGTGAACCTGATGCGCCGCATGGATCGCTTCGACAATATCGAGCGCGTTCGCACGGTGCTGGCCGAGCATACCTGTATCTTCAAGGCCATCGAGGCACAGGATCCGCAGGATGGCGAGCGCGCCATGCTCGCCCACCTCGAGCGGGCCGAGGGACGGATCGCCGAGGCGCAACCCGACCCGACGTGCCCTGTGGCCGAGGCGGCCGGCGATGCGAAACAAGGGCGGTCGACGATCCGATCCGGGCTTCCGGTTTGTGACCTGAACAAAGCGTAGTGACCCATGAAGACCTATGGCCATTTCATCAACGGACGCGTGGTGCCCGGCAGGCAGACCATCCCCGTGGTCAACCCGTCCGACGGGGCCGTGGTGGCCCTGATCGCCCGCGGCGGCGCAGCCGAGATCGACGCCGCGGTGCTTGCCGGCGAGGCGGCGCTGGACGGGGAATGGGGGCAGGTCGAGGCCCTGCAGCGTGGACGCTTGCTGCTGCGGCTGTCGGCTCTCATCCAGCGCGATGCGGAGCGGCTGGCGCGCATCGAGAGCGAGGACGTGGGCAAGCCCCTGTCCCAGGCGCGCGTCGACGTCACCATGTGTGCGCGCTACTTCGAGTACTACGGCGGTGCCGCCGACAAGGTCCATGGCGAGACGATCCCGTCGCAGAACGGCGTCAGCGTGATGACCGTCTACGAGCCGCACGGCGTCACGGGCCACATCATCCCGTGGAACTATCCGCTGCAGATCATGGGCCGCTCTGTCGGCGGCGCGCTTGCCATGGGCAACGCGGTCGTGCTCAAGCCGGCGGAGGAAACCTCGCTGAGTTCGCTCGCCATCGCCGAGTTGAGCGTCGAGGCCGGTTTCCCGGCGGGCTCCTTCAACGTGGTGACTGGCCTCGGCGAAGAAGCGGGGGCCGCGCTTACCTCCCACCCGGGCATCGGGCACATCAGCTTCACCGGCTCTCCCGAGGTTGGCATGCGCGTGCAGGCGGCGGCCGCCCGCAACACGATTCCCGTGACGCTGGAACTCGGCGGCAAGTCGCCGCAGATCGTCTTCGCCGATGCCGACCTGTCCGACGCCGGCACGGTCATCACCCGCAGCATCGTGCAGAACGCCGGCCAGACCTGCAGCGCCGGCTCGCGCGTGCTGATCGAGGAGAGCATCTACGACCGGTTCACCGCCGATCTTTCCGCGCGCTTCAGCGCACAGCGGGTCGGATCCGCGGCGCAGGATCTCGACCTCGGCCCCGTTGTCAATGCGCAACAGAAGGAGCGCATCGAGGGCTACCTGGCGCTCGCGCGGCGTGACGGCCTCGAGATCCTGGCGGAGGGCTCGCTGGGGACCAACCTGCCGCCTGGCGGCTTCTACGTGAAGCCGACGCTGATCGGCAACGTCCCGCCTGGCCACAGGCTCGCTCAGGAGGAGATCTTCGGCCCCGTGCTCGTCGCCATCAAGGTGCGCGACGAGGCCGAGGCGCTGCGCATCGCCAACGGCACGCCCTACGGACTGGCGGCGGGCGTCTGGACGGCGGATCTTGGGCGCGCGCTGCGGCTCTCGCACAAGATCCGGTCCGGGCAGGTCTTCGTGAACAATTTCGGCGCGGGCGGCGGCATCGAGCTGCCGTTTGGCGGCGTCAAGCACTCGGGCCACGGCCGCGAGAAGGGCTTCGAGGCCCTTTATGGATTCGCCGCCCTGAAGACCATCGCCATCAAGCACGGCGCCTGAAGGCCGATCTGCGGAGGAAGATCATGAGGCTCGATGGAAAGGTCGCCATCGTCACGGGCGCAGGCGGCGGGTTCGGCGAAGGCATCGCGCGCCGCTTCGCCAGCGAGGGCGCGACCGTTGCGGTGGTTGACCTGCGCGGCGACGCGGCCGAGCGCGTGGCAGCCGACATTGGCGCCAACGCCTTCGCGATCACCGCCGACGTCGGGGACGGCTCGGCGGTTGAGCGGGTGGTCGGCGACACGGTCGTGAGGACCGGCGGCCTGGACATCCTTGTCAACAATGCCGGCATAGCGCACCGCAACAAGCCTGTTCTCGAAGTGTCCGAAGACGAGTTCGACCGTCTCTTTCGTGTCAACGTGAAGTCGATCTTCCACTTCACGCGGGCGGCGGTCCCGGCCATGCGCGCGCGCGGCGGCGGAGCGATCATCAATATCGGCTCCACGGCGGGCATGAGACCGCGTCCGGGGCTGACCTGGTACAACGCCACGAAGGGCGCCGTGAACCTGGTGTCCAAGTCCCTGGCGCTCGAGGTCGCGCAATGGAACATCCGGGTGAACGTCATCTGCCCGGTGATGGGCGAGACCGGGCTTCTCGAGCAGTTCATGGGCGTTCCGGACACACCGGAAAATCGGTCCCGGTTCATCGCCACGATTCCACTCGGAAGGCTGTCGCGGCCTGACGACATTGCCAATGCTGCACTGTACCTCGCGTCAGCGGAGGGCGCCTTCATCACCGGCATCGAGATGCCCGTGGACGGCGGACGCACCGTGTGATGTCGACGCTCAGGCGACACGGCGGAGCCCATCGCGACATCCTCGGCGAGTGCCCCTTGTGGCACGCCGCCGAGAAGGCGCTCTATTGGGTCGACATCCGTGCGCCCGCTGTGCGCCGCCTCGATGTGGTCATGGACCGCGTAGAGAGCCGGACGATGCCGGGACTGGTGGGCGCCATCGCCTTCACCAACGGACCCGAACTGCTCGTCGCGCTCGAGAACCGGATAGCGCTGCTGGATTTCACGAGCGGCCGCCTGACGACGTTGACCGGTATCCCTGGCATGCCGGATGGGCACCGGTTCAACGACGGGCGCTGCGACCGGTCGGGCCGGTTCTGGGTCGGCACCATGCACAACGTCACGCGGGCCCCGGAAGGCACCCTGTACCGGCTCGACCCCTCCGGTCTTGTCCCGGCGTTGGGGGCGATCTGCATCCCCAACAGCCTTGCCTGGAGCCCCGATGGCGAGACGCTGTACTTTGCTGATTCCCTGCAGCATCGGATCGATGCCTTCGCGTTCCGGCCTGCCGACGGCACGATCGCTGCGAAACGCGGCTTTGCCGAGATTGCAAGACCGGCCTTTCCCGACGGCTCGGCCGTCGACGCGGAAGGTTGCCTGTGGAATGCCGAGTTCTTCGGGGGCCGCATCGTCCGATACGCCCCCGATGGCCGGGTTGACCGGATCATCCCGATGCCCGTCGACCGCCCGACATGCTGCGCACTGGGCGGCGAAGACCTGAGGACCCTCTTCGTCACCACCACCAGTCAGAACCTGACGGACGCGGAACGCGCCGCCCAGCCGCTTGCCGGCGCACTCCTGGCTGTCGACGTCGACGTGCCGGGTCTGCCCGAACCCCACGTCAACCTTGCCCTCTGTCCGCGCTCTCCCCGAGACCTGACATGAACACCGCAATCGAACTCGCCGCCGTCGAAGCCTACGCCTATCGGGTGCCGCTGCGCGAACCGATCAAGGTCGCGTTCGGCAACTTCCGGGACCGCCCGTTCGTCTTGGTCCGGGTCGTTGACCGCAACGGCACGGAAGGGTGGGGGGAATGCTGGTGCAACTGGCCGAGTGTCGGCGCCGAGCACCGTGCGCGCCTCGTGGTCGACTTCGGAGAAGGATTGATCGGTCGCCGGTTCGAGAGTCCTGCGGCGCTCTTCGAGACCATCAGCAGGCAAATGGAGGTGCTTGTCCTCCAGACCGGCGAAGTCGGGCCCATCGCGCAGGCCCTGGCGGGAATCGATATAGCGGTCTGGGACATGGTGGCGCGCCGGGCCGGTGTGCCGCTCTACCGCGCTCTGACCGACAAGGGAGCGTCGAGCGTCTCCGTCTATGTCACGGGGATCAATCCCGATGGGCCCGAGCACTACGCCCTGGCACGGCAGAACGAGGGCCACCGTTCCTTCAAGCTCAAGACCGGCTTCGGCGCCGAACGTGACAAGCGCAATCTCACCGCCATGCGCGACGCCCTCGGGCCTTCGGCGCGGATCATGACGGATGCGAACCAGTCGCTGGGCTACGAGGATGCCTTGGCGCTCGCCCGCGCGGCTGCACCGCTCGGCATCGCCTGGCTGGAGGAACCGATGCGCGTCGACGCGCCCCGACATGACTGGGAGGCCCTTGCCGCGTCTTCGCCGATCCCGCTGGCCGGCGGTGAGAACATGCGCGGTCAGGACCTCCACGATGCGGCTACCGGGGAAATTCTGCATTTCATCCAGCCCGACATCACAAAGTGGGGTGGCTTCTCCGGAAACCATCCAGTGGCCCGCAAGGTCATCGCTCACGGAAAGGACCTCTGCCCGCACGTCTTTGGCGGTGGGATCGCGCTTCTGGCCGGACTGCACCTGCTCGCAGCCGTCGACGGCCAGGGCATGCTGGAGGTCGACTGCCACCCGAACGCTGGCAGGGAGATCATCGTAGGCGATCTCCTGCCCGTGCGCGAGGGCATCGTCGCAGTGCCCGACCTGCCCGGCCTCGGCGCCGTACCGGACCTTGATGCGCTTGACCGGTACCGTACCTGGCCGGTCCGCCCCGATCGAGAAGCCGCAGCCTAACATCCTGGCCGCGCGCCATCCCGCCGGAGCCAGCCGTTACCCTGTGTCATGTCATCCCGAAGCACCGAGATCCGTCATGTTGACCCATTCCCAGATGCAGGCTGCCGCTGATCTCCTGCACACGACCTGGGTGGAGAGCGGGCGCATCGAGCGCCTGCCCGACGCCTCGCGCCCGTCGAACCGTGCCGAGGGCTATGCCGTCCAGGCTCTGCTCGAGCGCCGGACCGTCCACCCGGTCTTCGGATGGAAAATCGCGGCGACAAGCGCCGCAGGCCAGAAGCACATCGGTGTCAGCGGCCCCTTGGCCGGGCGCCTGTTGCGCGAACGGGTGGTTCCGGCGGATACCGCCATTCCGCTTGGCGGCAACCAGATGAAAGTGGCCGAGGTGGAGTTCGCCTTCACCATGGGCGAGGATCTTGCGCCCAAGGCGACGCCATATACCCAGGATGAGGTCATGGCCGCCGTAGCCTCCCTGCATCCGGCGATCGAGGTTCCGGATTCGCGTTACGTCGATTTCGTGAATGCCGGCGAGGCCCAGATCATCGCGGACAATGCCTGTGCTCATGTGTTCGTCCTCGGTGCGCCGGCGAAGGCCGCCTGGCGCCATCTTGATCTCGCAGCCTATGAAGTGGCTGCCACGCTGGTGCGTGCCGGCCGGACCACGGCGCTGATCGGGCGCGGATCGAACGTGCTCGGGGATCCGCGGATCGCGCTCACCTGGCTTGCCAACGAACTGTCGGTCCTTGGCATTACGTTTGCCAGAGGCCAGGTCGCCACGACGGGAACCTGCCTGACGCCCATCGAGGTATTGCCCGGGGACGACGTTGCCGCGGACTATGGACCGCTCGGATCGATCGGCGTGCGGTTCGTCTCCTGACCCTGGGCGACAGGCTGCGTCCTCATTGCGGCGGCGGTCTCGCTGCTATGATCGATAAAGGCCGGTTGCGGTTCGGTTCCGAGTAACCCGGTCGTGGAGAGTCCGTTCTCCCGGCCCAGAACGAGGTGCGGCATGAAAGCCGTCGGCTACCGTCAGCACGGGCTACCCATCTCCGATCCACGCGCGCTCGAGGACCTCGAGCTTCCCGATCCGGGGCCACCCGGCGGGGCGGACCTGCTGGTCCGCGTCCACGCCGTGTCCGTCAATCCGCGCGACGTGAAGAGCCGCATGGCCTTGGCCGCCGAGCCCGGCAAGCCGGTCGTGCTGGGCTATGACGCGTCCGGCACCGTCGAGGCGGTGGGACCGAACGCCCGCCTGTTCCGCCCCGGCGACGCGGTGTTCTACGCTGGTGTGCTGAACCGCCAGGGCTCCAATGCGCAGCTTCAGCTCGTGGACGAGCGCATCGTCGGACGCAAGCCGGCGACGATCGGCCATGCCGCCGCGGCCTCCATGCCACTCACGGCGCTGACGGCATGGGAGATGCTTTTCGATCGGCTGGAGATACCAAGGACAGGGGCGATAGCCGGCACGTTGCTTATCATCGGCGGCGCCGGTGGTGTCCCGTCCATCGCGATCCAGCTCGCGCGCCTGCTGACGACGAAGACGGTCGTGGCGACCGCCTCTCGGCCCGAGAGCGCGGACTGGGTGCGGGCCTGCGGCGCGCACCACGTGGTCGATCATTCGCGGCCGCTCGCCGCTCAGGTCGCGGCCCTTCCCGGCCTGCCGCCGGTGCGCTGGATCTTCTCGACCCATACCAACACGGCGAGTTGGGCGGAGATGGCGACGATCATCGCCCCCCAGGGGCGTATCGGCCTGATCGACGATCCCGAGCCTCTCGATCTGCGCCTGGTGAAGTTCAAGAGCATCTCGATCCACTGGGAGGCCATGTTCACCCGTCCGATGTTCGATACCGCAGACATGGTTCGCCAGCACGAGATCCTCAACGGGATCGCTGCGCTGGTCGATGCGGGCACACTGCGCGCCACGGCCACGCAAGAGTTCGGACGCATCACCGCAGACAATCTGCGCCGCGCCCATGCCGCCATCGAGGCCGGCCGGGTCGTCGGCAAGATCACCCTCGAGGGCTTTTAAGCATGGCACTGTTTCGAGCGGCCAGCAGGCCTCGATCGCTTCAGACTGGGCACCGCAGCGTCAACTCGCGGCGGTTGCGCGTCCCTGCAACAAAAAGCCCCACATTGGATCAGTCGCTTGCACGAGGATCCGCTTGGTAAAAACCCGCGGCACTTTGGCTCGTCTGTGCCGCCGCCTCAGGCGCAGTGCCGAGACTGGACCCACATGAAAACGAAACGTGCCCACTCCCTCAGTGAGGTGGGCGCGTCTCGCCTCAATCAGATTGTCACCACCGCCCAGGACCCGCAGCGGGTGTCCCGGCGCGTGTTTCGTGACCCTCAATCGTAGGTGATCTTGTTGTCGTACAGGTAGACGTTCGACGCGTCGCAGAT
>JBMOJG010000153.1:0-6979 GCA_049316925.1 Alsobacter sp.
GTCCATCAGCAGCACCTCGGGGTCGAGCACATAGGCGCGGGCAATCGCCACGCGCTGCTGCATGCCGCCGGAGAGCTGGTGCGGGAAGGCGTCGGCATGGCTCTCGAGGTTCATCAGCCTGAGCGCCGCGGCAATCCGCTCGTCCCGCTCGGACCTCGGCAGGTTCTTGTTGCGAAGGCCAAGGTCGATGTTGTCGCGGACCGTCTTCCATGGGAACAGCGCGAATTGCTGGAACACCACGGCCCGGTCCGGTCCCGGCGCGGTCACGACCCGACCGTTGACGCTGACTTCACCGGAGGTCGGCGGCTCAAAGCCCGCCACCATGCGCAGACATGTGGTCTTGCCGCAGCCGGATGGACCGACGATGGCGACAAACTCCTTCTCGGCAATCTCCAGGTTGATGTCGTCGAGAACCTTCACGCCGCCGGCGCTGGGGCCAAAAATCTTGTCCACATTCTTGAAGCGGATGGATCCCATGCGCGGCGCCTCCTCAGACTTCGAGGCCGCGCCGGCGGCGCAGCCACGCCTCGAACTGGCGCAACAGAATGTCGATGAGCATGCCGACGAGGCCGATGGCGACCATGCCGGCCATCACGGTGGGTGTCGCCACATTGGCCTGCGCCTGCACCATCATGAATCCGATGCCCGCGGCCGCGACGATCAACTCGGCGCCGACCAGCGACTGCCAGCCAAGCCCGGCCGAGACTCGAAGCCCCGCGACGATGGACGGCGTTGCTGCCGGCAGCAGGATCTCCAGTATCATCCGCGTGTTGCCCGTACCCAGCATCCGTGCCGCCTCAATCAGTCGCGGCTCGACGAAGCGGGCACCCCGATAGGCGTTGATCAGACAGGGTGGAAACGCCCCGGCGAAGATGATCAGCACCGGCCCTCCAATGCCCGTGCCGAACCACAATGCCGCGAACGGCACCCACGCAATGGGCGCGATGAAGCGGAGTCCGTCGAAGATCGGCGTGACGACGTCGTCGAGCAGCCGGAACCAGCCCATCATCAGACCCAGCGGCACGCCAATCGCAGCCGCGAGCAGCACGCCGGATCCGTAGCGCTGGAAACTGGAGGCGAGGTGCTGTGGCAGCGTCGCGCCGGCAAACGGCGTAGACAGCAGGACGGCGAAGCGGGACATCACGTCGAATGGCGTCGGCAGGAACGACCGCGGCACGATGCCGGTGGTGCTCAGAAGCGTCCACAATGCGATGAAGCCGCCAAGGCCGAGCGCACCGAGGACGAGCCGTTCCCGCAGGGGCAGGGGAGGACCCACGATCAATCCCTCGCTGCCACGTTCCAGGCGAGCGCACGTCGCTCTGCCGCGCCAAGCGCCCGCGTCGTGGCCCAGCCGAGCACACCGACCGTGACCATGCCGACAAGGATCATGCCGGGGTAAATGTCCTGTTGCGCCATGTTCAGCACGAAGCCGATACCGGCCAGCGCACCGACGAGTTCGGCCGCAACCAGGGTCGTCCACGCCGCCTGCAGTGACAGGCGCAGGCCGGTGAAGATCATCGGCATTGCAGCGGGCGCGATCACCTCGACAACCATCCGCAGTGGAGGCGTACCCAGCATACGCGCCGCCTCGATGATCGGCCGATCGATGGCACGCACGCCGGAAAAGGCGTTGATGACCGAGGGCACGAAGGCTGCAAACCAGATCACCATGATCTTTGCGGCATCGCCGAGACCGAGCCACAGGATCGCCAGTGGGATCCAGGCGAGCGGCGGAATCGGTCTGATGATCAGGAACACCGGGTTGATGACGGCTTCGGCGCGCCTGCTCCAGCCCATCCAGAGGCCAAGCGGAATACCGGTCGCAATCGCGACGAGAAATCCCATCGCCACGAGGCGCAGGCTTTGCAAGGCATGTTGCCAAAGCTGACCGCCGGCATAACCGCGCCTCGTGATCTGCGTCAGCGAAACCCAGAACTCGGCGGGTGACGGAAAGCGCGCGCTGGACACCAGGCCCGTGCCAGACAGGACAAACCACAGGGCGATGAGCCCTGCCACTGTCCCCAGCCCGATCCATCCGCGGCGTACCGCCATGCCCGCGCTTCCCTCTGACGCTCTTTGGATTTTCTGAGAGCGCTTTCATGAAGCCTTCCAGATCGGAAAAATGTTGTCAATCCGCGAAATTTTCGAATATGAGCCTTTCCATGTGGCGCCGTCCCGGACAATCTGGTGAAATTCTTTTCACGATCGGAACGACCGTGACCCGGCGGATCAAGCTCATCGATGTCGCGCGCGACGCCGGCGTTTCCCCCGCCACGGTCTCGCGGGCGATCGCCCAGCCCGAGATCGTTTCCCGGGAGATGCTGGCGCGCGTGCGCGCGAGCGCCCAACGCCTCGGCTACGTCCCTGACGGGGCGGCGCGCGCCCTGGCGTCCGGTCGCTCCATGACGATTGGAGCCGTGGTGCCCACCCTCGACAGCGCCATCTTCGCGCGGGGGCTCCAGTCCATGCAGACGACACTGGCGCAGGAGGGCTACCTGTTGCTGGTGGCCTCCCATGAAGGCAATCCAGCGGCGGAGGCCCAGGCCGTGACCACACTGCTCGGCCGCGGTGTCGACGGGCTGATGCTGGTCGGTGCCCAGCGGGCTCACGGCACGGCGGAGGTGTTGCGCACCTCGGGCGTGTCCGTCGTTCTGACGTGGAGCGGTGATCCGAGCTTCGCCTCCGTCACGGTCGACAACAGGCTTGCCGGACGGCTCGCTGCGGAACACCTGCTTGAGCTTGGCCATCGCCGCATCGGCATGGTCACAGGGCACCTGCAATTCAACGACCGCCAGCGCGCCAGGCTTGCCGGCGCACGCGCCGCGCTCGAGGCGGCGGGTGTCGGGCTGCAGGACTGGCGGGTGAGCGAGCAGCCGGTGACGCTCGCCGGTGGTCGCGCCGGATGCGCCATGCTGCTTGAACTCGACGACCGGCCGACCGCGCTGATCGGCGGCATCGACCTCATTGCCATCGGCATCATTGCCGAAGCCCACGCCCGCGGCCTGTCGGTGCCCGACGACCTCTCCGTTGTCGGGATCGACGGGCTCGACATGTCCGCCCATCTCTCGCCCTCGCTGACCACCGTACACGTGCCGACCGCCCGCATCGGGCAGTTGGCCGCCCTCACGCTGATCGCCCTGATCCGCGGTGAGCCCTGCAGCTTTCACACGCAACTGCCGGTTGACCTCGTGGCCCGCCGCTCATCATCCTCGCCGGGACCGGCCAGCGCCGGACTGCAGGTGACGCCCTCGAACCAGGGGGGACGCTGACGTGCAGTCTCTGTCTCTTCGTGTCGCGCAGGTGCCCGCGACGCGCGGCTTGCCAAGCATGGCGCAACCGCCAATGATCATGCTGGTCATCCGGTGAAGATCTGAGCGATGCAAGACAACCCGACCGGCACGCGTCTCGCGATTGATCTCTCCCAACCGCCGGACATTCCCGATGCCGCCATCGTGCGCGTCAACGAGCTGCTTCGCTCGGGCTGGCTGCATCGCTATGGCGAGACACTCGGCGATGCCTCGGATGCGTCGCTTCTGGAAGAGGATTTCGCCAAGCTGATCGGTTCGCGCTATTGCGTCGCCGTCAATTCCTGCGGAAGCGCGATGTTTCTGGCGCTGATTTGCTCGGGCGTGACGCCCGGCGACACCGTGCTGATGAATGCCTTCACGCTGGCGCCGGTTCCAGGGGCCATCGCGCATGCAGGTGCCGAGCACGTTCTGGTCGAGATTACACCCGACCTGACGATCGATCTGGCAGACCTGGAGCGGAAGGCGCTGGCAACCGGCGCCAAGCATCTGTTGCTGTCGCATATGCGCGGCCATAGCGCCGACATGACCGCGCTCATGGCCTTGACTGATCGGCTCGGGATTACCGTCATCGAGGACTGCGCACACACGATGGGTGCCAGATGGGCAGGGCAACCATCGGGCACGTTCGGCAAGGTCGGCTGCTTCAGTTTGCAGGCCTACAAGCACGTCAATGGTGGGGAAGGCGGACTTCTGGTCACCGATGACGAGACCATCGCGGCTCGCGCCATCCTCTATTCGGGCAGCTACATGCTGTATGGCCAGCACCGGCGGCGCCCATCCGATGAGGTGTTCGCCCGCTGGAAGGATGTGACGCCCAACTACTCGATGCGGATGTCCAATCTGGTGGCGGCCATCGTGCGTCCGCAGCTGCGGCTCCTGGATGAGCGGGCCCTGATCTGGAACGATCGGCATGATCGCATTGCAGAGCACCTTGGCCGGATTGCAGGCGTCGCGCTGCCCGTACGGCCACAGGCCGAGGCCTACGTGCAGAGTTCGATCCAGTTCATGGTGCAAAGACTCGACGACGTGGCATTTCGCAGCTTCATGGATGGGTGCCGCCGACGCGGTGTCTTTCTCAAATGGTTCGGCAATCGTGAGTCGGTCGGGTACACGTCATTGCCCGGGCATTGGCGCTTTTTGAAGTCTGCGCACACGCCGCCGCAAACGGGCGTCGTTCTCGGCCGCCTGTGTGACATGCGCATCCCGCTGACCCTGTCTGTGGCCGACTGCGACGCGATCGCTACGATCATTGCCGAGGAGTTCGAAGCCGCTCTGGCGGCCTAGGTGCAACGCGGCCGTCGGACCATCATCGGCAAAGGTGTCTGCTTCTGGCGCGGCGACAAGCAGGCCATCCAGAGTCCTGTGATGGCGAGATCGGCAGCCGTTGGGGCACGCGTCCATCCGCGTGTCGCCGATGCTCCCGGTGCGGTTCAGACTTGCCCATGCCCGTCGGTGGCGTCACTCTCGGCCTGAAGAAGCGGCCATCCGGGGATAGCGGATGAGCCCCGTGTCCTCGGGAGAAGTGCCATGCCGAACGAAGCCGATCTGCGGAATGCCACGGACATTTCAAACGAGAGAACTGCCGGGGAGAGGTCCGAGGCATGGCGCACCTCGCGCCGCAGTCTGCTGCTTGGCGGCAGCGTCGCCTCACTCGGCGCGGCTGCCGGTCTGGGACTGCCACTGGGTGGTGGCAGCGTAGGGCTGACCTCCGGCGCGCTGGCCCAAAGCGCGCCTGCAGCGCCCGCTCCAAGCCGTCCGCTGCCCTTCGACTATCCCGGCAAGGACAAGGGGCTCGTCCTGCTCGGTGACAGGCCTCTGGTGGCCGAGACGCCCGAGAGCCTGCTCGACGACGACACGACGCCTGTCGGCAAGTTCTTTGTCCGCAACAATGGTCAGGTTCCCGACGAGACCAAACAGCCCGACGCGTGGAGCATCAAGATCGAAGGTGAGGTCGAGCGGCCGCTGAGCCTGACGATCGCCGAACTGAAATCACGCTTCGCCGCGCAGACGATGCGCATGGTGCTGGAGTGCGGCGGCAATGGCCGCGCTTTCTTCCAGCCACCGGGCCGCGGCAACCAGTGGACCAATGGCGGTGCCGGCTGCGCCGAATGGACAGGCGTCAGGCTCGCCGACGTGCTGAAGGCGGCAGGCCTGAAGGACAGCGCCAAGTTCACCGGCCATTACGGCGCCGATCCGCACCTCTCGGGCGAGGCCGGCAAGGATGCCCTGTCGCGCGGCATGCCAATCGAAAAGGCGCTGGAACCGCATTCGATGTTGGTCTGGGCCATGAACGGCGAGCCCTTGCCGCACATCCATGGCGGTCCGCTGCGGCTGATCGTGCCAGGCTGGCCGGGATCTCTGTCGTCGAAGTGGCTGACGCGGGTCCTGGTCCGCAAGGATCCCCATGACGGCCAGGGCATGGGCGGCACCTCCTACCGTGTGCCGACGGTTCCGCTGGTTCCGGGCTCGAACGCCGACGGCAAGACCAACTTCGCCGATATGACGTCGATGCCGACGCGCTCGATCATCACGGCGCCTGCCAACGGGACACGGCTTGCCGCTGGCATGCGGCAGCTGTCACTGCGTGGCGCCGCTTGGGCCGGTGACCATGACGTGCAAAAGGTGGAGGTCTCGGCTGATGCGGGCCAGCGCTGGCAAAACGTCGAGATGGCCAAGCCAAAGAACCGGTATGACTGGGTCCGCTGGACCGGGATCGTGACCCTGCCGAGCGACGGCTATTTTGAGCTCTGGGTCCGTGCGACGGACTCGCGGGGCGTGGCACAGCCGCACGTGGCAACCAACTGGAACCCGCAGGGATATGGCGCCAATCCATTGCACCGCATCGCCGTGCTGGTGGGCTGAGGCATGTCGTTCGTCATCAGCCGAGTGGCGGCCGCCATCGCGACCGCCCTTTCGGTCATGTTCTGGCCCATCAGTCCGACCGAGGCCCAGTCGACACTCGTGGAGACCCATGAGTCGCTGCCGGATTTCCCCGGTCGCGAGGAGACCTTCGGCTATTGTATCGGCTGCCATTCCTTCACGGTCGTCGGCCGTCAGGGAATGGATCGCGGCCGATGGGACGACACGCTGAGCTGGATGACGGAGAAGCACAGCATGCCGCCTCCTGATCCGCCGACGCGCAAGCTTCTCCTCGACTATCTCTCCCAGGCCTACCCAACCAAGGCGCCTGCGCAGAATGGCGGATGGGTGAACCCGTTCGCTCCGAAGCCTTAGGTTCGGCTCGCACAATTCCGCGCCGACCAATGCCAGGTACAGCGGGCTCGCCCCTCCTGTCAGCAGCCTCACTTTGCCGCCGCCGATCGGGCGGCCTGCAATGCATGCCAGCACCGAAGCTGAACCCCTTCCGGGGTCCCGCATTGGCCCCGCGGCACTCCCGGCCATGTGCCGGGGCTCCAGAAAACCAGCGAGATCTGAGCCCTTCCCCAGCTTGCGAATGCGCAGCTTGACCATGCCGGCGCGCGTCTCCCAGTCACGTTCGCGAGAGACGTTGCGCTGCGCCGGACGCTCCGGGCTCGTCTCGCCGAAGCCCGCGCGCGTCAGGCCGCCGACCTCCATTTCCATGAGGCGCTCGGCCGCAAAGCCGATCATCTCGCGAAGGATATCCGCGTCGGGGGGCTTCTCCACCAGTTTGCGAAGGCTCATCATCTCGT
>JBMOJG010000154.1:0-6967 GCA_049316925.1 Alsobacter sp.
GAGTCTGCGTCGCCGGCTTGGCCACCACCGTGCATCCGGCCGCCAGCGCCGCGCCGAGCTTGCGTGACAGCATCGAGGACGGGAAGTTCCACGGCGTGATCGCCGCCACGACGCCGACCGGCTCCTTGGTGACGAGAATCCGTCGTGACGGCCAGGGCGACGGGATCGTGTCGCCATAGACGCGCCGCGCCTCCTCGGCGAACCACAGCACATAGGCGGCGCTGATGCCGACCTCGCCGCGTGCCTCGGCCAGCGACTTGCCCTGCTCGGTGGTGAGCAGGACGGCCAGCGCCTCCTTGTTCTTCTCGATCGCCTCGGCCAGCCGGCGCAGCATCGTCGCCCGCTCGGCCGCGGGTGTGGCGCGCCAGCCCTCGAAGGCCGTCTGCGCCGCTGCGATCGCCCGGCGGGTCTCGGCGGCACCGCAGTTCGGCACCTCGCCGATCACCGCGCCGGTCGCCGGATTGGTGACCGCGATGGTCTTGCCGCTGTCGGCGCCGACCCAGTCGCCGCCGATCAGGTTGGAGTCGCGCTGGAAGGGGAGCGTGCCGGCCATGGGATCCTCCGCGGTGCGCGGCCTCGCCGGGCCGCCTTCGCCGCTTCCTTAGACCCGCGAACCGGACCGGGCAACCGGCTCAGGCTGGGCCGGTGGATCGTGGGCTCAGGGGCGCTCGCCGCGGGCGAGCCGGCCCTCGATCGTATCGAAAACCGGCAACAGGTCGGCGATGCTGTCGACGACCATATGTGCTCCGGCACGCAGCAGCTCGGCGCCAGCCTTCTGCCGCAGCACCGCGCGCTCCTTGTCGGGCAGCGCCGCCAGGTCGGCGGCCGAAAGGCCGACGGCATTGCCGGTCATGGCCACGCCGACCGTCCAGGTCCCCGCCGCGATGCCCTCGGCAATGCCGGGCGCAGTGTCGTCGACCTTGACAACGCTCGAGGTCGGCCAGACGCCGAGAGAGAGAAAGGTCCGGTACATCATCAGCGGCGTCGGCCGGCCGGCCGGCAGGTCGCCGGCACAGACCAGCGAGTCGGGCGCATAGCCCTGCGCGGCGGCCAGCGGCAGCACCCGCTCCATGATCGGGCGGGTGTAGCCGGTGGTCGAGCCGATCTTCAGGCCGCGCGCCCGCAGGGCCGTGATGGTGTCGATCGCCCCGGGGATCAGGGCGGCGTGATCGGCCACGGCGGCGATGTTGAGCGGCTCGAACACGGCAAGCAGCCGGTCGATGGCGGCGTCGCCGGGCTCGCCGCCCTGGGCGGCGCGCCAGCCGGCGTCCACCTCAGGCAGCGCCATCAGGGTGGCGATGTGGTCGCGCTTGGGCAGGCCCATCGGCCCGCGCGCCTGCGCGACGGAGATCGTCACGCCGAACTGCGCGAAGGCGGCGACGAAGGCCCCCATCGGCGCCTGCGAGCCATGGTCGATGACGGTTCCGGCCCAGTCGAAGACGGCCGCCTTGAGGAAGGTCATGCGGAGATCTCCGGTCCATAGAGGTCGGCCACCACCTCCTCGGCGATGGCAAAGGCGGTGGAGGCGCCGGTGCCGCTGGTCACGACCACGATGCGGACCGCGTCCGACGGGCTGTCGACCAGCATCAGCCGGTCTGGCGCCGACGCGTAGGTGCCGACCCAGCGCTCCGTCACGTGCCGGCCGGGAACGTCGAGCACCGCGTCGAACTCGTCGAGGATGATGCGGTCGACCGCGTCGGCGGCGAAGGGCGGCAGGGTGGGTCCGTAGTGGTGGCTGTCGCCCACCACCATCGTGCCGTCGGCAGACTGCACCGCGATCAGGTGGACGCCATGCTCCAGCGCGTCGGGCTGCTCGGCCTCCAGGCGGCGGCGCAGCGGTCCGGCCTCTGGCAGCTCGGAGTAGCCAAGATACCGAACGAGGCCGAGATCCGACATCACCGCCGTGCCCAGGCAGGTGCCGGCCTTGCCGGGGGCGACTCGCAGCATCTGCAGCTGGCAGTCGGCCATGCCGTAGGCTTCCAGCCTCTCGGGGAACAGCGCCAGCCGTTCGTGGCCCGGGCACACCACCACGGTTTCGGCCATCACCGGGCCGCGGCTGGTGCTGATCTGCGGCGGCGCGACGGCCAGCGCCAGGGTCGAGCGCAGGAACGTCACGCCGTGCCGCTCGGCCAGCCACCCAGCCAGCCGCGGGATCGCGGTGCGGCTTTCCACCCGCAGCTCATGTGGCGACCACATCACGCCGGCGACGCCGTCCTGCCGCAGTGCCGGCACCCGGTCACGCGCCTGGCCGGGCGACAGCATCCGGCAGTCGCGGCCCATCTCGGTGCCGCGGAACGCCTCCAGCACTGCCAGCGCCTCGGGCCGCCGGGCGATGACTGCCAGCCCCTCATGCGCCACCGCGATGCCGGCGTCCGCCACGATCTCCGCCCAGACGTCGCGCGACCGCATGGCGCGGCTCCAGCACGCCCCCTGCTGCTGGCCCGTCACCGTCACGAAACCGAAATTCCGGATCGAGGCGCCGTTGGCCTGCGCGTCACGGTCGATGACGACAACGGATTTCCCGCGCCGCGCCGCCGCCAGCGCATGCGCCAGCCCGACGATGCCCGCCCCGATCACAGCAACGTCATAATGACCCTCGCCCACGCGCGTTCCTCTCGTGCAAGACGGTCGATCGACCGGCTCTGCCATGCATGCATCTCAGGAATGCGACAATTCATCGAACTTGCATGCGGCAGTGAAAGTCGGGAGACAATTTGGCGTTCGCGGGCGGCGGAGACGCCTGCGCGTTGGGGCGTGCGCTTGACGCGCGCATCGCGCGCACTAGACTCGTTCGCATAACGAAACATAGTTCGCATAGCGAACATTTAGTGGAGGATACGATGCTCGAGAGGCGCTCGCTTCTGATTGCCGCCGCCACGGCGGCCCTGCTCGGCGCAGGGTCTGCCCAGGCGCAGGAGACGGTCAAGATTGGCCTGATCCTGCCGATGACCGGGGCGTCCAGCACCACCGGCAAGCAGGCCGAGGCGGCGGCCCGGCTGTTCCTGCAGCAGAACGGCACTACGGTGGCCGGCAAGAAAATCGAGCTGATCCTCAAGGACGACACCGGCACGGCCGACGTCACCAAGCGCATCGCCCAGGAGCTCGTCGTCAACGACAAGGTGTCGGTGCTGATGGGCTTCGGCCTCACCCCGCTGGCGCTGGCCGTGGCGCCGATCGCCACCCAGGCCAAGGTGCCGCAGATCGTCACCGCCGCCGCCACCGCCATCATCACCGAGCAGTCGCCCTTCATCGTGCGCACCAGCTTCACGCTGCCGCAGGCGACCGTGCCGATGGCCGAATGGGCGGCCGCCAACGGCATCAAGAAGGTCGTCACGCTGGTGACCGACTACGGCCCGGGCATCGATGCCGAGAAGGCCTTCAAGGAGAAGTTCACCGCGGCTGGCGGCACTGTCGCCGAGGAACTGCGCGTTCCGCTGCGCAATCCCGATTTTGCCCCCTTCCTGCAGCGCGTGAAGGACGCGGCGCCCGACGCCCTGTTCGTCTTCGTGCCGTCGGGCTTCGGCTCCACCTTCGTCAAGCAGTTCGCCGAGCGCGGCCTCGACAAGGCCGGCATCCGGCTGATCGGCACCGGCGACGTCACCGATGACGACCTGCTCAACGAGATGGGCGACGTCATGCTGGGCGTCGTCAACACCCACCATTACTCGGCCGCGCATCCGTCGCCGGAGAACAAGGCCTTCGTCGAGGCCTTCAAGAAGGCCAACAACGGCATGCGGCCGAACTTCATGGCGGTCGGCGCCTATGACGGCATGCAGCTGGTCTACAAGGCGCTGGAGAAGACCAAGGGCGCCACCGACGGCGCCGCCCTCGTCGAGGCCATGAAGGGGATGAGCTGGACCAGCGTGCGTGGCCCGGTGACCATCGACCCGCAGACCCGCGACATCATCCAGGACATCTATGTCCGCAAGGTCGAGAAGGTGAACGGCGAGCTCTGGAACGTCGAGTTCGCCACCGTGCCGCAGGTCAAGGACCCGGTGAAGGCCGCCAAGAAGTAGGACCGACCGCGCCGGCGGGCCTGATCCCGCCGGCGCACCCACCTCCGGACCCCCGCCATGGTGACGATCCTCCTCGACGGCATCGCCTATGGCATGCTGCTCTTCGTCCTCGCCTGCGGCCTGTCGGTCACGCTGGGGCTGATGAACTTCGTCAACCTCGCCCATGGCGCCTTCGCCATGGCGGGCGGCTACACCACGGCGCTGCTGATGAACCGCGCCGGCGTGTCGTTCTTCCTCTGCCTGCCGCTGGCGTTCCTTGTCGCCGCGGCGCTCGGGGCCGTGATGGAGCGAACGCTCTACCGCCACCTCTATGGCCGTCCGCATCTGGACCAGGTGCTGTTCACCATCGGCATCGTCTTCATGGCGGTCTCGGCCACCGACTGGGCCATGGGCTCGCAGCCGCAGAACATCCGTCTGCCCGAGATCCTGCGCGGCCGCGTCGAGATCCTCGGCGGCTCGATCGGCGTCTATCGGCTGTTTGTCATCGTCGTCTGCGGCCTGCTCACCGTCGCCATCCAGGCCGTCCTCAACGGCACCCGGTTCGGCAGCCGCCTGCGCGCCGCCGTCGATGACCCCCGCGTCGCCCGCGGGCTCGGCATCCCGGTCAACACGGTCTTTGCCCTCACCTTTGCGTTCGGCTCCGGTCTCGCCGGGCTCGGCGGGGCGCTCGGCACCGAGGTGTTCGGCATGGACCCGACCTTCCCGGTCAAGTTCATGATCTACTTCCTCATCGTGGTGTCGGTCGGCGGCACCACGAGCATTACCGGCGCGTTCTTCGCCTCACTGATGCTCGGCATCGCCGATGTCGCCGGCAAGTACTACGTGCCGGAGATCGGCGCCTTCATCATCTACGCGGTGATGGTCGTCGTGCTGATCGTCCGGCCGCAGGGGCTGTTCGCCCGGGCGGGGCGCTGACCATGGTGTCGACGACGGACGCGAAACGTCCCGATCCCGCCCGCCTGCTGTCGGCCCCGGCGCGCTGGACGCTCCCCGAGCTGGCCCTCTGGGTCGCCGCCGCCGCCTGCTTCTGGGTGTTTCCGTCGAAGCTGCTGCTGCTCAACGAGGTGGCGATCCTCGCGCTGTTCGCGCTGTCGCTCGACCTGATCCTCGGCTACGCCGGCATCGTCTCGCTCGGCCATGCCGCGTTCTTCGGCGTCGGCGCCTATGCGGCTGGCCTGCTGGCCAAGCACGGCATTGCCGATCCGCTGGTCGGCCTTGCCGTGGCTGCTGCTGCTGCCGGCGTGGTCGGCTTCCTGTCGAGCTTCCTGGTGCTGCGCGGCTCCGATCTGACGCGGCTGATGGTGACGCTCGGCATCGCCCTGCTGCTGTTCGAACTCGCCAACCGGCTCGACTGGATCACCGGCGGCGCCGATGGCCTGCAGGGCATCACCATGGGTCCGCTGCTCGGCCTGTTCGAGTTCGACCTCTATGGCCGCACCGCCTTCGTCTACTCGACCACGGTGCTGTTCGCCCTGTTCCTCGTGGCCCGCCGGGTCGTGCACTCGCCCTTCGGCCTGTCGCTGCGCGCCGTGAAGGGCAATCTGCTGCGCGCGCGGGCCGTCGGCATCTCGTCGTCCACCCGCATCGTCGCGATCTACACGCTGGCGGCGGTCTATGCGGGCATCGCTGGCGGGCTGACGGCGCAGACCTCGCAGTTCGTCTCACTCGACGTGTTCGATTTCCACCGCTCCGCCGACGTCATGCTGGTGCTGGTGCTGGGCGGCACGGGGTATCTGTATGGCGGTATCATCGGCGCCCTGATCTTCCGCCTGATGCAGGACTGGCTGGCCGGCATCACGCCGCAATACTGGCAGTTCTGGATCGGCCTGGTGCTGGTGCTCGTGGTGATGATCGGCCGCGAGCGCATCGAGGGACTGCCGCGCGGCCTCGCGGGCCTGCTGCGCCGCCTGACGGGCCGGCCCGCGGCGCAGGGGACGCGGCCGTGAGCATCGTCCTGGAAACCCGCGGCCTCACCAGGCGCTTCGGCGGCCTCATCGCCACCAATGACGTGTCGCTCTGCGTCGAGAAGGGCGCCCGCCATGCGCTCATCGGCCCCAACGGTGCCGGCAAGACGACGCTGATCAACCTGCTGACCGGGGTGATCCAGCCGAGCGCGGGGTCGATCCGGCTGGAGGGCGAGGACATCACCGGTCTGTCCCAGAACGCGAGGGTGCGGCGCGGGCTGGCCCGCACCTTCCAGATCAACCAGCTGTTCCCGGAGCTGACCGTGCTGGAGACCGTGGCGCTGGCCGTGTCCGAAAGGGTCGGCGCCGGCACGGCGTGGTGGCGGTCCACCGGCAGCCACCGCGCCATCGCCGAGGAGGCCGCCGCGATCCTCGATCAGTTCAACCTGGGTGACGTCATGGGCGAGCGCACCGCGGTGCTGCCCTATGGGCGCCAGCGGCTGCTGGAGATCGCGCTCGCCATCGCCTGCCGGCCGCGCGTGCTGTTGCTGGACGAGCCCGCCGCCGGCGTTCCCGAGGAGGAGCGCCACGAGATCCTCGCCATCGTCGCCGGCCTGCCCGCCGACGTCACCGTGCTGCTGATCGAGCACGACATGGACCTCGTCTTCAGCTTCGCCGACCGCATCTCCGTGCTGGTCGGCGGCGCGGTGTTCGTCGAGGGGCCGGTCGATGCCATCGCCCGCGATCCGCGGGTGCGCGAGGTCTATCTCGGGGAGGGCGACCATGGCTGAGCTGCTCGGCCTCGACCGGCTGGTGGCCGGCTACGGCAACGCGGTGGTGCTCAACGGCATCTCGCTGTCGGTCGAGGACGGCCGGTCGCTGGCGCTGCTCGGCCGTAACGGCACCGGCAAGACCACGCTGGTCAATTCCATCATCGGCGTCACGACCTGGCGCAGCGGCGCCGTCCGGTTCGCCGGACGGGACATCGCCCGCATGAAGCCGGAGGACCGGGCCGCCGCCGGCATCGGCTGGGTGCCGCAGGAGCGC
>JBMOJG010000155.1:0-6952 GCA_049316925.1 Alsobacter sp.
GGCCGGTGATCCAGCCGGCGTCGGGGCCCAGCAGCAGCGACGCGAGGGGGGCGATATCCGCCGGCGTGCCCAGCCGCTGCAGCGCGTGCAACTGGGCGATCGCGGTCGCCATGGTCTCGCTGGCGACTAGCGGCGCCGCCAGCGCCGTGCGGGTGAGCGACGGCGCGATGGCATTGACGCGGATCTTCGGCGCCAGTTCGGCGGCCAGAGCCCGCGTCAGGCCCTCGACGGCGCCCTTCGCCATCGACACGGAGGCATGAGCGGCAAAACCCTGCGCCACCGCGACGGTGGAGAAGAACAGCACCGACGCCGCACCCTCGGCCTGCTTCAGGGCCGGCAGCGCGGCCTGGACGGCCCGCGCCGCGCCCAGCGCATTGACGCGGAAGTCCC
Source organism: Alsobacter sp. (assembly GCA_049316925.1). Lineage (GTDB taxonomy): Bacteria > Pseudomonadota > Alphaproteobacteria > Rhizobiales > Beijerinckiaceae > Alsobacter. The sequence continues at coordinate 391 of JBMOJG010000155.1, forward strand.
TTTCGAAATCCGCATCGGTCAGCCGGCCGAGCGGCTTCAGCGTGATCGTCCCGACCGCGTAGCACAGGCCCTGCAGCGCGCTACCGGAGCCAACGGCTCCGGCCACCGCCCGCGCGATAGCCGCCGGATCTTCGACATCGGCGACCGTGTAGCCGGCGCCGATCCGCTCCGCCACGGCCCGCAGGCGGCCCTCGTCACGGGACGCAAGGTGGACAGGCTGTCCCCGCGCCACCAGCGCCTCCGCGATCGCCGCACCGACGCCGCCGGAACCGCCGAAAATCAGGATGGGAGCAGGCATGTCACCTCCGAAAAGCGCGCGACCGGACAGCCGATCGCGAGACCCGGCAGCTAAGGCGTGCAGCGCCGCGGTCAAGCCGGCTGCGACCGCGCAGCGCAGATCCGCCCGACCGCCGCCACCGTAACCAGTTCATGCCGCCGATGCGCCGGAAATCCGACCTGCCCAGCAAGCCCTGCGCGGCCTGCGGCCGGCCCTTTGCCTGGCGCAAGAAGTGGGCGCGCGACTGGGACGCGGTGCGCTGGTGTTCGGACCGTTGCCGCGCCAGCCGGGCCGACGCTCCCCGGCAACAGGAGCCGAAATCGTTGTAACGCCAGGGCCGGAGACGGCAGCGCGGCTCGAAGCCTTCATCCGCGCTTGTCTCAGGCCGGCGGGTCGCCGCGCAGCGCGGCCAGCACGTCCGGCGTGTCGACGTCGAGCATGACAGCCGCGTCCGACACGGCCACCTCGACAACCGCATCGCGACGCGATTGCAGCAGCTTGCGGGCTCCAGCATCGCCGTCGAGCGCCGCCACATCGGGAAACAGCGACGCCGCGAGCACAACCGGGTTGCCCCACGCGCCGTCATGCACCGGCACCGCGGCGACCGCCGCCGGCTCCGCCTCGAAGGCGGCGATCAGCCGCCTGACCAGTGTTGCTGTGACGGCCGGCATGTCGCCGAGCAGCACAACGGCGCCATCGACGCCGGACGGCACCGCGCCGATGCCGATGCGCAGCGACGAGGCCAGTCCCTCGGCAAAATCAGGATTGTGCACATACGTAACCGGCAGGCCGACCAGCGCGTCCTGCACCGCTTCGGCCTCGTGGCCCGTCACCACCAGCACTGGAAAAGCCCCGCAGCCACAGGCCGCCTCGGCGGCATGGCGGACGAGCGGCATGCCGTCCAGCTGTGCGGTGAGCTTGTTGAGGGAGCCCATGCGCGTGGAACGGCCGGCTGCGAGCACGATGGCTGCCAGGCGCGGCGTGGCCGTCATGGCGTGTCCTCCTGCGGCGGATGGGTGCGCGGGTGGCCGCGCTGCACGATCTCCATCAGCAGCCCGCCCACGCCCATCCGCATGAGCGCCTCGCGGCTGACCGGCAGGCCGGCGAGCAACCTTTGCAGCACCCAGTCGAACCCGTTCTCGCGCGGGCTGCGGGCACAGCCAGGCGCCCCAAGGAACGGCCGGCCGGCAAGCGTGCCGAGCAGCAGCAGATTGCCGGGATCGACCGGCATGCCGAAATGCATGACGGTGCCGCCGGCCTGTTCGAGCGCCGCCGGGATCACGTCGCGGCGGTCCGTGATGGCCGAGGCCCCGAACACCACGATCAACTCGGCGGGTCCGCCAGCCAGCGCGGCCAGAGCATCCGCCAGCGCACCGGTCTCGTGCGGCGTCTCGAGATCGGCGACAATGCTGGCTCCAGCCGGTCCAAGCCGTCCCTGCAGCACTGCCACGGTCTTGCGGACCACCGAGGGCTTCAGCCCGGGCAGGAGGGTCGACACCACCCCGACCTTGAGCGGGTTGTAGGGGGCGACCCGGAGCACGGAGCCGCCGGCCGCGGCAAGCGCTGCGCCGACCATGGCGTCGGGCACCGCGAACGGGATGATCTTGACCGTGCCGATCATCTCCCCCTCCTCGACCGCCCGGAAGGCCGGCAGCGTGGCGAAGGTCACGGCCTCGTCGATGGTATTGACCCGGTCGACGGCCGCGACGTCCACCACCAGTACCCCGGCCTGCTCGGCGAACAGGTTGGCGCGGCCGGTGAAGGCGCGTTCGACCCGCACCCCGGTGCCGGCCAGCGCGTCGGCGAGGCGCTGCGCGGCAACATCCTCGCCGACATCGCCGGGGTCGAGCCGCACCACGGTGATCGAGGCGATCTCCGTGGCGGCCAGCCGGGCGATCTCCGGCGTGCCGATCACCGTCCCCTTGCGCAGCACACCGTCGGGCAGCCGGACCGAATGGACCGTCGTGGCACCGAGCGCCTGCGTAATGGGGACAGGGCCAAACCTCATGCCGCCTCCGCCGCAGCCCCGCCGCCCGGCCCCTGGCGCAGCGCGGCGGTGATCTCGCCCAGAATGGCGAGCGCGATCTCCGCCGGGCTCACGGCGCCGATCGCAAGGCCGATCGGGGCCCGGATGCGGCCGATGGCGGCCGCATCGAACCCGGCCGCCGCTAGCCGCTCGCCCCGGCGGGCATGCGTCTTGCGCGAGCCGAGCGCGCCCACATAGAAGCAGGCGGCGGCGAGCGCCGCATGCAGGCCCGGATCGTCGATCTTGGGATCATGGGTCAGCGCCACGAAGGCGGTGTAGCGGTCGACACCGAGCTGCGGCAGCACCTCCTGCGGCCACTCCGCCCGAAGATCGACACCGGGAAAGCGCTCGGGCGTTGCGAAGGCGGTGCGCGGGTCGACGATGATCACGTCGTGCCCGAGCAGCCGCGCCATCGGCGCCAGCGCCTGGCTGATATGCACCGCGCCGATGACGAGGATCCGCACTGGCGGCACCTGCACGGTGACGAACACCTCGCCGTCCGCCGTCTCCGCCATGCCACTCTTGCCGCTGCGCAGCCGCTGGCCGAGCAGGCCCGCCAGGGGATCGCCGGCGATCTCGGCCTCCCGCACCAGCCGCTGTCGGCCCGAGGCAACGTCCGTCACCAGCAGCGCGGCGCGGCGGGCGGCACGCTCGGCGTTGAGGGCGGAGAGGATGGCGAGGTCCATGGGTCAGCTCCGGTCGAGCGCGAGCCGGGCGCCGAGCCCGATGAGAAGGGCACCGCCGACCCGGCGCGCGATGCGCAGCGCCGACCCGCTGCGCTTCAGCCGCCCGGCCAGCGCCGACGTGAACAGGACGGCAATCAGGTCGGCCGACGAGAACGCCATATTGACGATCACGCCCAGGATCAGGAACTGGGTCCACACCGGCAGGCTGCCGGCCGGATCGACGAACTGCGGCAGGAAGGCGATGAAAAACAGCGCCACTTTCGGGTTGAGCAGCTCGACGATGAAGCTGTCGACCAGCGCCCGCGGCACGCTCTTGTCGGGAACACCCGGCCCGGCGCCAGGCAGGGCGGCAAAGTCATCGCCGCTGCGCAACATGCCGATGCCCAGCCAGACGAGGTAGAGCGCGCCGGCGATCTTCACCACTACGAACAGCTCGGGCACGTGCCGGAACAGCGCGGACAGCCCGAGCGTCGCCGCCAGCACATGCGCGTAGCCGCCGAGATGGATGCCAAGCGCCGCCATCAGCCCGCCGCGCCGGCCGCGCGCCAGCGTCTGCGCGACGGTGTAGAGCAGCGCCGGGCCCGGGAAATAGGCAAACACCGCGGTAGCCAGCGTAAACGCGATCAGGACATCGGTACCGGCCATCAGCCGACGGGCTCCACATAGACCCTGATGCGGCCGCCGCAGGACAGGCCGACCTGCCAGGCCGTCTCGTCGGCGACGCCGAACTCCAGCATCCGCGGCGCGCCGCTGCCGATGACATCGACAGCCTCGGCGACGACGGCGCCCTCGACGCAGCCGCCCGACACCGAACCGAGGAAGTTACCTTCCGCGTCGATGACCAGATGGCTGCCGACCGGGCGCGGGGCAGAGCCCCAGGTCTCCACCACGGTGGCGATGGCGACGCCGCGGCCGGCGCGGCGCCAGACCTCGGCCGTGGCCAGAATATCGGCTTCAGTCGACAGCATCCCGACCTCCCGCGGCACCGCCGCATCCGTTCCCACTCGGGCCAGCGCCTCCGCCGGCCCTGGCGCCTCAGGCGACGCGGCGCAGCCAGCGCCGCGGATCCGCCTCGCCCGATCCGTCCGCCGACAGGGCCCGCGCCAGCTGCTCCATCGACGCCAGATTGTGGATCGGGCGAAACTCGTCCACATGCGGCAGCATCGCACGGATCCCCTGCGCGCGCGCCTCGAACCCGTCGAAGCGCAGCAGCGGATTGAGCCAGACCAGCCGCCGGCACGAGCGGTGCAGCCGGTCCATCTCGACCGTCAGGTCCGCGACTCCGTCGCGCTCGAGGCCGTCGGTGAACAGCAGCACCACGGCACCCTGCCCCAGCACCCGTCGCGACCACTGCCGGTTGAACCCGTGCAGGCATGTGGCGATCCGCGTACCGCCCGACCAGTCCTGCACCTGCGCTGAGCAGCGCGCCAGCGCCTCGTCCGGATCGCGGCTCTTCAGCGCCCGGGTCACATTGGTCAGCCGCGTGCCGAACAGGAAGGTGTGAACCCGCCGGCGCGCGTCGGTGAGCGTGTGCAGGAAATGCAGGAACAGCCGGGTGTACTCGGCCATGCTGCCGGAGATGTCGCACAGCGCCACCAGCGGCGGATGCCGCAGCGCCGGCTCGCGCGTCGCGAGTGCAATCATCGCCCCGCCGGCCCGCAGGCTGCGGCGGAACGACCGCCGCGGATCGATCCGCGATCCGCCCGCCGCCGGCACCAGCCGGCGCACCGGCACGGCATCATCCGGCAGCCGCAGCCGGGCGATGGCCCGCGCGGCGCGGCTGATCTCGGCCGCCGTCATCTGGGCGAAGTCCTTGGCCTGGAGGATCTCGCGCTCGGACACGGTGAGCCGCGCCGAGATCTCCGTCTCGGCGTTCTTCGTCTCCTCCTCGCGGTGCTGCCGCAGCAGCGCCTCGGCAGCCCGCAGGGCGCCGGCGTCGGGCTTCTTCGGCGCCGTGTCGGGCGCTGCCGGCGAGTTCGGCGACAGCGTCGCGATGATCTTCTCGATCAGCCCCTTGCGCCGCCAGAACAGCCGGAACGCCTGCTCGAACACGTCGGAATGCTCGTGCTTCTTCACGAACACCGCGTGCAGGGTCCAGTAGAAGTCCTCCCTGGTGCCGACCCGCGCCACGGTGACCGCCGCGACGGCATCCAGAACCGCGCCGGGTCCGACAAGCAGGCCGGCGCTGCGCAGCGCGCGGGCGAAATAGGCGATGTTCTCGGCCAGCCGTCCCGTGCCGGTCGGCTCCGGAGCCGGGTCGCTCATCAACACCACCGCTTGGCCGCACCCGCGCTCATCGCAACTCGGTCTTCATCTGATCAAGCAACGCCTTCGCGCCCGAGGCCTGCATCTTCTGGATGTCGTCCTGGTACTTCAGCAGCACGCCGAGCGTGTCGGAGACCATCTGCGGATCGAGCGCGACAGCGTCGAGCTCGACCAGCGCCGAGGCCCAGTCCAGCGTCTCGGCCACGCCCGGCGCCTTGAACAGGTCCTGCGCCCGGATCGCCTGCACGAAGGCGACGATCTCCCGCGACAACCGCTCCGGCGCGTGCGGCGCCTTGGCGCGCAGGATGGCGAGCTCGCGCTCGGCGGTGGGGAAGTCAACCCAATGGTAGAGGCAGCGCCGCTTCAGCGCGTCGTGGATCTCGCGGGTGCGGTTGGAGGTGACGATGACGATCGGCGGCGTCTCGGCCTTGATCGTGCCGAGTTCGGGGATCGTGACCTGGAAGTCAGACAGGACCTCCAGAAGGAAGGCCTCGAATGCCTCGTCGGTGCGGTCGAGCTCGTCGATCAGCAGGATCGGCGCGCCCGCCGGGTCGGGCGCCAGCGCCTGCAGCAGCGGCCGGCGCACCAGGTAGCGCTCGGAGAAGACATCGCCCTCGAGCCGGTCGCGGTCGACATGGCCCTCTGCCTCGGCCAGCCGGATCGCCATCATCTGCGCCGCATAGTTCCACTCGTAGACGGCGGAGCCGACGTCGAGCCCCTCATAGCACTGCAGCCGGATGAGCCGGCGGCCGAGCGTACGGGCCAGCACCTTGGCGAGCTCGGTCTTGCCGACGCCGGCCTCGCCCTCGAGCAGGATCGGACGGCCCATCCGCAGCGCCAGGAACACCACGGTGGCGAGCGAGCGGTCGGCCACATAGTCGCCCGAGGAGAGCAGGCGGAGCGTGGCGTCGATGGAGTCCGGCAGGGCAATGGCGGTCATGGGCAGGCAAGATCCTGGCAGGCTGGCACCGCAGCAGCGGCTTTCGACACAATAGAGGACGGACGGCCGCCGGAAAGCGGCGAAAGGTCCCGAAATGACGATGGCCGGGACGGGCCCGGCCATCGCAGCACCGGACAGACCGGTTTTACTTGCCGAGCGCGGCCGTAACGGCCCGCTTCGCCATCACCGTGATGAGATGCGCGCGGTACTCGGGGCTGGCATGCATGTCGCCGTTGAGCCCGGTCGCCGGCAGGCTGATGCCCTCCAGCGACTTCGGCGAGAAGCGCTTCTTCAGCGCCTCCTCCAGCGCAGCAGAGCGGAACACGCCGCTGGCCCCGGCGCCGGTGACGGCGACGCGGACATCCGAT
>JBMOJG010000156.1:0-6913 GCA_049316925.1 Alsobacter sp.
CATTACCGTCACCGGCCTGCAGATCGGCTCCCTCATCGCCTTCGCCATCGTCACCGAGACGGTGTTCCAGTGGCCGGGCATGGGGCTGCTCTTCATCCAGGCCGTGAGCTTTTCGGACATCCCGGTGATGGCCGCCTACCTGCTCTTCGTCGGGTTGATCTTCGTCGTCATCAACAGCGTGGTCGACCTGCTCTACGCCGTCGTGGATCCCCGCCTTCGCGTGAGGGTCGGATGACGCTCCTCAGGCGTGTCCCAGCCTCGGTACTGCTCGCCTGCATTGCGGCGCTGCTGATCATCGGCGCCGCGACGTTCGCGCCGCTCGTGGCGCCCTACGACCCCACGAACCTGAAAAGCTTCAACCTCATAGACGCGGAGATCCCGCCGCGCTTCACGGCGGAAGGCGATCCCCGGTTTCTGCTGGGCACCGACAACCAGGGGCGCGACCTCTTTTCCACCATGCTGTACGGCGCCCGCGTCTCGATCGCCATCGGTGGAGGCGCCGTGCTGGTCGCTGCGAGCGTCGGCGTTCTGCTCGGGCTGCTTGCCGGCTACCTCGGGGGGTGGGTGGATGCGCTGATCATGCGCGTCGGCGATGTCATCCTGAGCTTCCCGACGATCCTGCTCGCGCTGCTGGTCGCCGGCATCGCCAGAACGGCGTTCCCCGCCGCGGGCGGCGCGGAGTGGGCACCGGTCATCCTCATCGGCGCGATCTCGATCCACGAGTGGGTCCAGTATGCCCGCACGGTCCGGGCGGCGACGATGGTGGAAAGCGCGCGCGACTATGTGCGGGCGGTGAAGGTGATCGGCCTGCCCTCGCACCGCATCATGCTGCGCCACATCCTGCCCAACGTGATGGGTCCGGTTCTGGTGATCGCCACCATCAACCTCGCGGCCGCGGTGCTCACCGAGGCCACCCTGTCCTTCCTCGGCGTCGGCATGCCGCCGACCTATCCCTCGCTCGGCACGCTGATTCGTATCGGCAACGAGTTCGTCTTCTCGGGAATCTGGTGGATCGCGCTGTTCCCGGCGCTGCTGCTGGTGCTGCTCGTGCTGGCGGTCAACGTGGTGGGCGACTGGCTGCGCGACCGGTTCAATCCGAAGCTGCGGGGGCGCTGATGAGCGATGTGACGGGCGCTACGCCCCCGGTCCTCGACATCCGCGACTTGCGGATCGAATACCCGCTTGTCGCGGGAGGAGCCTTCGTCGCGGTCGAAGGTGCTTCGCTCACGATCCATGCCGGCGAAATCCATGCCCTCGTCGGTGAATCGGGGGCTGGGAAGACGACCGTGGGCAACGCGGTGCTGGGTCTCATCGAGAAGCCCGGACGTATTGCATCCGGCTCGATCCTGATCGAAGGCAAGCCCTTTGCATCGGGCGACCCGCATGGCGACATCCGCCTGGGACGCGACATCGGCGCGGTGTTCCAGGATCCGATGACGAGCCTGAACCCGCTCTTCACGGTGGAGAGCCAGCTTGTCGAAACGATCCTGGCGCACCAGCCCGTCGGCCGCTCGGCGGCGCGCGAGCGGGCGCTGGAGCTATTGCGCGCCGTCGGAATTCCCGAGGCGGAGCGACGGCTCGGCGCTTACCCGCACCAGCTGTCCGGCGGACAGCGGCAGCGCGTGGTGATCGCCGCCGCACTGGCGTGCAAGCCGCGGCTGCTCGTGGCCGACGAGCCGACGACGGCCCTCGACGTGTCGATCCAGGCGCAGATCCTCGACCTGCTGCGCGATCTGGCAGACAGCCAGCGGATCGGCATTCTCCTGGTGACCCACAACATGGGCGTCGTGGCGCAGATCGCCGACCGGGTGACGATCATGCACCGTGGCGTGATCGTCGAGAGCGGACCGGTCGCCCAGGTGCTGCGTCGCCCGCAGGCCAACTATGCGAAGGCCCTGATCGGGGCGGTGCCACGGGTCGACAGGCGGCTCGATCGGTTTCCGATGCTCGACGGTGCGAACCATGTGCGGGCGGCTCAGGCGCGGGCGGATTTCCGCGCAAGGCTCGGTGACGCGAGGCTCGATGACAGCGGAGCAACGAGCCGGCAGGATGCCGCCGCGGTCCCGACGCCGCTGCTCGCCGTGAAGAACCTCACGGTCGACTATCTGTCCGGCGGCTGGCTGCCCGGGGTCAAGCGGACCGGTTTTCGCGCCGTCGACGATGTGAGCTTCTCCGTCATGCCGGGCGAGGTCTTCGGCCTCGTCGGGGAGTCCGGCTGCGGAAAGACGACGATCGCCAACGTGGTCGCCGGATTGCGCCGCCCGAGCGCCGGGACCGTATCGTTCCGCGGACAGGTCATCGCGGGGGACACTGCGACAGGCTGGGCCGGGCGTTCCCGCCGCGCCATCCAGATGATCTTTCAGGATCCGTATTCGTCGCTGAATGCGCGTATGCGCGTCGGCTCGATCCTCTCCGAACCGATTCTCTTCTATCGCCTTGCTGAAACGCGGGACGAGGCCGCACGGGACGTTGCGACACTGATCGAGGCCGTGGGAATGGAGGGCGATGCGGCGCAGCGTTACCCGCATGCATTTTCCGGAGGCCAGCGCCAGCGTCTGTCGATTGCCCGCGCCCTCGGCGCCAGGCCGACACTGATCGTCTGCGACGAGCCAACATCGTCCCTGGACGTCTCCGTCCAGGCGCAGATCCTCAACCTGCTGAAGGACCTGCGGGATGCCACCGGTTTGACGCTCCTGCTGATCAGCCACGACCTCGCCGTCGTCCGCCAGATGTGCGATCGCGTGGCGGTGATGCAGAATGGCAAGCTCGTCGAGGTAGCGGCGGCGGAAGATCTGTTCACAGCCCCAGAACATTCCTACACGCGGCACCTGCTCTCGCTTGTGCCGACACTCGATCGCGTCCGCGGCGAGCCGGACTGAGGCAGGACGGAACCGAACACTGGAGAGGCGACATGGCCGATATTCTCATCGTCAACGGAATTGTCGTGACGCTCGACGGCGAGCGGCGCGTGATCGAGGACGGCGCCGTCGCCATCACGGCTGACCGCATCGTCGCCGTCGGCACGACGGCGGAGGTGACGGCAGCCCACACGGCACCGACGGTCATCGATGCCCGGAACAAGGTGGTGATGCCGGGCCTCGTCGATGGTCATGCCCATGCGGGACATGGGCTCATCAAGACGATGGGCGGCGGCCGCAGCGACGTCTGGTACAAGGCCTGCGAGGTCGCCTACACGGTCGCCTCCCCGCCGGAATTCTGGCGAGCCGAGGCAAGGCTGGCGGCGTTGGAGCGGCTGCGCTTCGGCGTCACAACGGGCGTCTCTCTCTTGGGTGGCGGGGACACGATCCTGCGCACCGACGAACCGATCTACGGCGACGCCCATGCCGAGGGTGTCCGCGAGGTCGGCACGCGTTCAGTCGTCGCCATCGGAACGACCCGCCCGCCCTTCCCGCGCACCTACGCCCGCTTCGTCAACGGGGTCGCGGCGGAGCGTCCTGTGAGCTTCGACGAGCAGTTCGCGAGTTGCGAGACGCTCGTCAAGCGCTGGCACGGCAGCCATGGCGGGCGCATCAACATCGCCATGATCACGCCGACGCTGAGGGCGGAGCATGAGAAGAGCCTGAGCGCGTCCGATCTTTCGCTCGCCCGCGCGCAGACCCGGAAGGTCGCGGACTTTGCAACCGAGGCGGGCCTGGTGTTTACGCAGGACGGACATACGCGGGGAAGCGTCACCTATGCGCACGAGCTTGGCGTGCTCGGCCCGAACGCCCTCCTGTCGCATTCGACAGGCCTGACGGACGATGAGATCCGCATCGTGGCCGATACGGGCACCCACATCGCACACAATCCGAGCGCGGTGGCATCGATCCTCGCGCGTTGCCCCGTCACGGAGCTTCTCGAGGCCGGCGCTAACGTGTGCCTCGGCTCGGACGCCACGGCGCCGGACCGATCCGGCGACATGTTCCGCCACATGCAGCAGTGCATGCACTACCACAGGACCTTCCACCACGACCCGACGTGGCTTCCGCCAGGCCGCGTGCTGGAAATGTGCACGATCGACGGCGCACGCGCCCTCGGCATGGCCGACCAGATCGGATCCCTCGAGGTCGGCAAGAAGGCCGACGTCGTCCTCCTCGACATGCGCCGACCGCACATCTATCCGCTGAACATGCCCGTGTTCAGGCTCGTCTATTTCGCCAACGGCAACGACGTCGACACGGTGATCGTCGACGGCCGCGTGGCGCTGCAAGGTCGCAAGGCTATGCTGGTCGACGAGGACGAAATCCTCGACGACGCACAGCGGGAAACCGAGAATTTCCTCGACCGCGCCGGAATGCGCGACGCCCTCGCGACGCCACCGACGTTCTGGCGGCACGTTCGCGCCACGGACCAGTTCGAAAGCCCCTAACTTGGGCGACGCGGAGACGGTGTTGGAGCGCCGGCGAGAAGGCTATCGTCCGGCACCTCGAAAGAATTGGCGCGCAGCAACTCCTCGACATCGGTGCCGAGTTGCACAGTTGCTCTGACCGCCTGGTGCGCAACGCCGTCGCGGCGATGCCTGACGGCCGCTACGACGCCGGAGCCTGAAGCGGCGGCCTCGGGGAGACGGGCGGTCCGATCCGGTTTCGGTTGGTGGTCACGATATCGGGCTACGAGGTTGAAACTGACTGTACCGTGACCAACCTCCAGGTGGCCTTTACGATCAACGGGTCCGTAGCCGTCACTGGGTCCCCGTTTTTGGTGCCGTGCGCTGTGCGCCAGAAGGTTGAGTTCGGGGTTTGATGGCGCACTCTACTCGCCAGAATGGAGCGATTCTCCCGGCACGCACGTCACCTGTTCAGGGCGGAAGCCCGCAAGCGTACCAGAACGCGACCGCTGCGGCGTGATGGTGCGGATTGACAGCCAAACCGCGGGCCAGGACGGAATAAAGCGACACTGCCTGTGATATTTTTTCGCTCTGTCCGACAGCGCCGCATCAGGCGGTCGCATCATCCTGTGCGCGGGTCAGGATGGACCAGCGAACGCTGCCATCTGGTCCGACAGCGGGCTGGAGACACGACATCGGCTCGGTGCGGATATCGAGTGTGGCATCAGCGAGCCCCATAGCGGTCAAGATATGGCGTGCGGCCGAATAGACAGCTTCGGCCGGTTTCTCCATTCCACCCGCCGCCGACACAGCCTCTGAATCGAGTACGACTTCAACCTTCGGCGAGGCTTGTCCAGGCACCGTAACGACGCGGGCATCGAAGACTTCTGGAAGCGCGACGAGATCAGCCAGACCTGCCGAGTACGGCTCGGGGTCGAAAGCTGGCAGGCCGAGGACAGACGCTGACGCGACCGGGATGCCGAGCGCCGTGAAGCGCTGCTGCAGCCTCGCGCTCAGGATGCCTGCGGTAAGGGCCGCGGTTTCGGCCCGGTCCAGTCCGAGCCTCGCCCGCATGCGGCTCCGAAGCATTCCTCCCAGACCGGGAAGGGCCCCGGACAGGGTTAGCCTGACCATCTGGCGCTGCAGACCGCTCGACAACGCCGAGGCTGTCTCGAATTCGGTCGCGAGGCGCTTCCAGAGTCTCGGCGGGCCGGCCAAGATGGTGGGTTGCAGATGGCGCAGGTCGGTCCCGACCGTTTCAGCGTTTTCGCTGAACGCGACCGAACAACCCCAGGCGATTGGCGCCACGGCCACCAGCCAATGTCCCTCATGCCAGTCCGGCGGGAGGAACGAGAACTGCATGCCGTCACCTCCCGGGGGAACTGGCGTTTCGGCGAGAAGGTCAACAAGACCGCCGTAGGTCCAGGACGAATCCGCGTAGGCAAACGATTCATCAGGTGGCGCGACCGGCGCGGTGGGGCGTCCTGCCGAGGAGGTGTCCCAGACGAAGCCGCGCGACGGGGCAATCCGAAGCTGTCGCGATAGGGTTGCCAACATCCCGGCATCCGGTGCCAGAACCGCGTCCACAGGCTGCACCTCAGGCGCGCCTGCCGCACCGAATTCGCCTGGATCGGCAAGTGGCCTCACCATTGCGCCGCGGTGAAGCACTGCGCGCTCAGCGGCCAACCTTGCGCCTCCGTTTGGACCGGTGATCCCCACTGTCGTACCGGGCCCAATCCCCGTCTCGGCCAATCGCGCCGCAAGCGTGTGCACGGCTCTCGCATGGTCCCGCCACGAAGTGGCGCGCCACAATCCCAGGACACGGTCGAGACAGGCGGTCCGATCCCCCCACCGGATCGCGGCCGCATCGAACGCTTCGCCGATGGATGGCCGGGAGGTCACAGCCAGGCCCTCAGTCGGCGCGGCCTCGGTCGGCTGTCTCCGCTGCCCTGGCCGCCGAGATAGTAATCCTGGATGTCGGTACGGGCCCTGAGCGTGGCTGAGCTGTCAGAGACCACGATGCGTCCATTCTCCAGAACATGGGCCTCGTCGCTCACGTCCAACGCCATGGCGGCGTTCTGCTCGACCAGTAGGATCGTGACGTCACGCTCGGCGTTGATGCGTTTGACGATACGAAAGATCTCCTTCACCAGCCGGGGTGAAAGGCCGAGAGACGGCTCGTCGAGAAGCAGCATTCGCGGCCGGGCCATCAGCGCGCGGGACAGCGCCAGCATCTGCTGTTCGCCTCCCGACAACAGGCCGGCCCGCTGGGCCTGGCGTTCGCGCAGCACCGGGAAGTAATCGAACACGGCCGCCAGGTCGGTTTCGACGCCGTCCGGGTCGGTTCGGATGTAGGCGCCCATGCGGAGGTTCTCGGACACCGTGAGATGGGGGAAGACCTGCCGCCCCTCGGGCACGTGCGACAGTCCCAGTGTCACGATCCGGTCGGGATCGAAGCCCTGGATGGCGCGGCCATCGAAGTGGACCTCCCCGGCCGAAGCGACCAACGTGCCGGAGATCGTCCGCATCAACGTGGTCTTGCCGGCGCCATTGGCCCCGAGGACCGCGACAACCTTACCCCGATCA
>JBMOJG010000157.1:0-6913 GCA_049316925.1 Alsobacter sp.
GCCCGAGGGAGACCTGCCGCACATGACAACGCCCCCCGCTGCCGAAAGGCCTGCAGCCGAACACGCCGCTGCTGGCGCCGCCGCAAGCGCTGCCGGCCCGGCCGTGAGCGATTTCCGCCTCGCCAACGGGCTTGAGGTTGTCGTCATCCCCGATCACCGCACGCCGGTGGTCACCCACATGATCTGGTATCGCAACGGCTCTGCCGATGATCCGGCCGGCAAGTCGGGCATCGCCCACTTCCTCGAGCACCTGATGTTCAAGGGCACAGAGGCCCATCCGCAGGGTGAGTTCTCCAACATCGTCGCCGAGCTCGGCGGCCAGGAGAACGCCTTCACGTCCATGGACTACACCGCCTACTACCAGCGCGTCGCCCGCGAGCATCTCGGCACCATGATGGCGCTCGAGTCCGACCGCATGACCAACCTTGTCCTGTCGGACGACATCGTCGATCCCGAGCGCGACGTGGTGCTCGAGGAGCGCCGCATGCGTGTCGAGACCGATCCCGGTTCGCAGCTGGGTGAATCCCTGTCCGCTGCCCTGTTCACGCACCATCCCTACGGCAAGCCGATCATCGGCTGGATGCACGAGATCGAGGGGCTGGGGCGTGAGGACGCGCTGGCGTTCTACCGGCGCTTCTACACGCCGGAGAACGCCATCCTGGTGGTGGCCGGGGACGTCACCGCCGACGAGGTCCGCCGCCTCGCGGACGACACCTACGGTCGCATCCCGGCACGCGGCGAGGCGCCGGTACGCGTCCGCCCGCAGGAGCCCGATTCCCGCGCGCAGAGGCTCGTCAGCCTCGCCGATCCCAAGGTCGAGCAGCCGGTACTGCAGCGCACCTGGCTGGTGCCCTCCTATGCAACCGCCGCCCCCGGCGAGGCCGAGGCGCTGGACGTTCTGCTGCAGGTGATAGGTGCCAACGCCACCGGCCGCCTGCACCGCCGCCTCGTGGTCGAGAGCCGCAACGCGGTGATGGCTGGCGGCTGGTACATGGGCACCGCCCTCGACCGCACCCGGCTGCTGCTCTACGCCGTGCCCCGCCCCGGCGTGGCGCTGGAGGCGCTCGGCCGCGAGATCGACGCGACGGTGGCGGATGTTGTCGCCAACGGCGTCGACGAGCGTGAGCTGGAGCGCGCCAAGACCCGGCTGATCGCCGACACGGTCTATGCCCGCGACAGCCAGTCGTCGCTCGCCCGCATCTACGGCTCGACGCTCACAACCGGCGGCACCGTCGAGAGCGTGTCGCGCTGGCCCGACGACATCGAGGCGGTGACGGCGGAGGCCGTGCGCGACGCCGCGCGCCGCTGGCTCGACCCGCGCCACTGCGTCACCGGCTACCTGATCAAGGACGAGGCGGCCTGAGCCGTCCGGAGGCATCCCGAGTGACCGTCATGAACGCTCCCGTCGCGCACGACACCAGCCACGCCTCCCGCATCCAGCGCGTCGTATCGCCATCCGGCATCGAGGCCTGGCTGGTCGAGGACTACACGGTTCCGCTGATCGCGCTGGAGTTTTCGGTGCGCGGCGGCGCCTCCCAGGATCCGCCCGGCAAGGCCGGCACCGCGGCGATGCTCGCCGGCCTGCTCGACGAGGGCGCCGGCCCCTATGACAGTGCCGCTTTCCACGAACGACTCGACGAGTTCGCCGTGGAGCTGCGCTTCCACGCCGATCGTGACGCGGTCTCCGGTACGCTGCGCACGCTGACCAAGCATCGCGGCGAGGCCTTCGATCTGCTGCGCATCTGCCTCGCCGAACCGCGTCTCGACGAGGAGGCGATCGAGCGCGTCCGCGCCCAGGTCGAGGCCGGCGTGCGCCACGAGCTCAACGATCCCGACGCGATGGTCGCCCGCACCTTCGCGGCATCGGCCTTCCCCGACCATCCCTATGGCCGCCCTGTGCATGGCACGCTGGACAGCCTGCCGCTGATCACGCGCGACGACCTCACCGCTTACCGCGAGCGGGTGATCGCCCGCGAGACGCTGAAGATCGGCGTCGTCGGCGCCATCGACGCGGTGGCCCTCGCCGGCGAACTCGACCGTGTCTTCGGCCATCTGCCGGCGCGGGCCACGCTCGCGACCGTGGCCGATGTGGCGCCGCAGGGCATCGGCACCCGCCAGGTGGTGGACCTCGATATTCCGCAGTCGTCGATCCGCTTCGGCGCGCCGGGGCTCGCCCGTCGCGATCCGGACTGGATCCCCGGCCTCATCGTCAACCATGTGCTGGGCGGCGGCGTGTTTTCGGCCCGCCTGTTCCGCGAGGTGCGCGAGAAGCGCGGCCTCGCCTATTCGGTCTATTCGCATCTGGCGCCCTATGCGCATGCCGCGCTGGTCTCCGGCGGCACCTCGACCAAGAACGAGCGCGCCGCCGAATCGCTGGCGCTGATCGAAAGCGAGATCCTCGCCATGGGCGCTTCCGGCCCAACAGAGGACGAGCTCGACAAGGCGAAGAAGTACCTGATCGGCTCCTACGCGCTGAACTTCGATACATCGACCAAGATCGCCGGCCAGCTGGTGCGCATCCAGGTGGACGACCTCGGCATCGACTACATGGACCGCCGCAACGGTCTCGTCGCCGCGGTCACGCCCGACGAGGCGGCCCGCGTCGCCGCCCGCCTGTTTGGCGACGGCCGCCTGCTGGTCGCAGTGGTGGGCCGCCCGACCGGACTCTGAGCGGGACTGCCGGCGCCGGTCCCGGGGCGCCGCACCCCCGGCCGGACCCAAGAAGACGACAGGAGGACATGCCATGGCCGTTCACCACAGCCTCGACCTCGCCATGGAGGCCACGATCGGCGCCGGCGGCGTTCCTGCAGCCGATTTCGACGCGGCGCTGGCCATTGTCGCACCGGCACTCGAGCGGCTCAGGGACGACGCCTCCCTGCATCGTCTCGCCTTGCTCGACCTTCCGTCGGAAACACGTGATCTTCCCGCGGTGACCGAAGCGGCAGCGCGCCTGACCGGCACCGGCGCCACTGACATCGTCCTGCTCGGCACAGGCGGCTCCAGCCTGGGCGGCCAGACGCTGGCCCAGCTGCGCGACTACGGTGTGCCGGGCCTCGGCGCCCTGGCGGCGCCGCCGCGTGTCCACTTCATGGACAATCTCGATCCCCGCACCTATGCGGCGGTGCTGCGCCGCCTGCCGCTGCACGCCACGCGCTTTGTTGCCATCTCCAAGTCGGGTGGCACCGGCGAGACGCTGATGCAGTGCATCGCCATGCTGGAGACGCTGCAGCGCGCCGGCCTCGGCCCGCGCATTCCCGAGCTGGTCATGGGCCTGTCCGAGCCGTCGAAGCCCGGAAAGGTCAATGCATTGCGCGCCCTGCTCGAGGGCTTCGGCGTGCCGTTTCTCGACCATCACACCGGTGTGGGCGGGCGCTATTCCGTGCTCACCAATGTCGGACTGCTGCCCGCTGCAGTGCTCGGCGTCGATGTCGGCGCAATCCGTGCCGGTGCCGGGGTGTCTCTCAGGGCCGCGCTGGCGGCTGTCCGCCCGGCCGATGCGCCGGCGGCGGCCGGCGCCGCACTGAACCTCGCGGCGGCGCGCGGCGGCCGCAACATTGCCGTGCTGATGGGCTATGCCGACCGTCTGGAGCGTTTCGCCCGCTGGTGGGTGCAGCTCTGGGCCGAATCGATCGGCAAGGATGGCAAGGGCACCCAGCCCGTGGGTGCGCTCGGCCCGGTTGACCAGCATTCGCAGCAGCAGCTCTATCTCGCCGGTCCGCGCGACAAGCTGTTCACGGTGATCACGGTCGCCAACCGCGGCGTTGGCACCCCGCTCGACACTGACCTGTCAGCCAAGGCGCATGAGCCCGGCTTCAACGGCCGGACCATCGGCGATTTCGTCGCCGCCCAGGGCCTCGCCATGGTCGACACCTTTGCCCGCAACGGGCGTCCGGTGCGCCGCATCCATGTCGACGCGCTTGATGAGGCCACCATCGGCGAATTGCTGATGCACTTCATGCTGGAGACGATCCTCACCGGCTACGCCATGGGCGTCGATCCCTTCGACCAGCCGGCGGTCGAGGAGGCCAAGCTGCTCGCCAAGGCCTACCTGACCGACGGCAAGGGCGCCTGAGCCCTGACATGGCGGTCCGCCGGCTTGACCCCGTCCTTGTCGACCGCATCGCCGCCGGCGAGGTGGTCGAGCGGCCGGCCGCGGCCGTCAAGGAGCTGGTCGAGAACGCGCTCGATGCCGGCGCACGGCGCATCGCCATCACCTGCGAGGCCGGCGGCCGCCGGCTGATCCGCGTCGTCGACGACGGCGCCGGCATGGCCGCCGACGACCTCGACCTCGCCGTCGAGCGCCACGCCACCTCAAAACTGCCGGACGGCGACCTCTTCGCCATCGCCACCCTCGGCTTCCGCGGCGAGGCGCTGCCCTCCATCGGCGCCGTGTCGCGCCTCACCATCGCCACCCGCCGGCCGTCCGATCCGCACGGCTCGGCCATCCTTGTCGATGCCGGCCGCAAGCACCCGGTGCGCCCCGCCGGGCTGGACCGTGGCACCAGGGTCGAGGTCGCCGACCTGTTCTTCGCCACACCGGCCAGGTTGAAATTCCTCAAGTCCGACCGCGCCGAGGGTCAGGCGGTGGCGGATGTGGTCCGCCGCCTCGCCATGGCGCATCCCGGCGTGCGCTTCTCGCTCGATGGCGAGGGCGTGCCGGCGCTCGATTATCCGGCCGCGCCGGGCGACGGCGCCGGTGCGCTGGCGCTGCGCCTCGCCCAGGTTCTCGGGCAGGAGGTGATCGACAACGCCCTGCCGGTCGAGGCGATGCGCGAGGGAGTCGGCCTCATGGGCTTTGCCGGCCTGCCGACCCTGCACCGTCCCACCGCCGGAGGCATCCATGTATTCGTCAATGGCCGCCCGGTCCGCGACAAGCTGCTGGCCGGCGCGGTGCGGGGTGCCTACGCGGATGTCATCCCGTCTGGCCGCCACCCGGTGCTGGCGCTGTTCGTCGACTGCCCGCCGCGCGAGGTCGACGTCAATGTCCATCCTGGCAAGAGCGAGGTCCGCTTCCGCGATCCCGGCCTCGTGCGCGGCCTCGTCGTCGGTGGGTTGAAGGAGGTACTGGCCGGCGCCGGCCATCGCGCCTCCTCCACCGTCGGCGCCGCCACGCTCGATGCCTTGCGCGCCGCGACCGGTCGTTCGTTTTCATCACAGCCCGCACGGCCGCTGGACTGGGATTGGCGCCAGTCGCCGGCCGCGCCTCTGGGCGGTGGATCGGGCCTGGCGGGAGAGGCGGGCCGCGGCTTTGCCGAAGCCGCACAGGCGGCCTTCTCCAGCCTGTCCGATCCCTCCGCCGATGCCCGCGCCGGGCTCGCGGAGCCAGACCCCGACGCGCTGGCGCGTCCGCTTGGCGCCGCCCGGGCCCAGCTGCACGGCACCTACATCCTGTCGCAGACCCGCGACGGCCTTGTCATCGTCGACCAGCACGCCGCCCATGAGCGGCTGGTCTACGAGCGGTTGAAGGCCGAGCGCGAGCGCGCCGGCATCAACCGACAGTTGCTGCTGATCCCGGCCGTGGTCGATCTCGACCCCGTCGACGCCGCCCGCCTGGCCGACTGCGCCGACGTGCTGGCGAGCCTTGGCCTGGTGCTGGAGCCCTTCGGCCCGGGCGCCGTCGCGGTCTCCGAGGTGCCGGCGGCGCTGGCCGGCGCCGACGTGGCGGCGCTGGTCCGCGACCTCGCCGCCAGCATCGAGGAGTGGGGTGGCGCGCTCGCGCTGGAGGACCGCCTCGACCATGTGCTGGCGACCTTTGCCTGCCACCACTCGGTGCGCGCCGGCCGGCGCCTGCGGCCCGAGGAGATGAACGCGCTGCTGCGCGAGATGGAGGCGACGCCGCTGTCGGGCCAGTGCAACCATGGCCGACCGACCTATGTCGAGCTGCGCATGGCCGATATCGAGCGCCTGTTCGGCCGCCGCTGAGAAAGAGGGCCGGTTCGGCGCCGTCCTTCCCGGTTCCGCCCTGCGCGGGGACCGCAACCGATCCGGATGGGTTCGCCCTGAGCCGCTCAGACTGGTCCGGTGGCTGCGCCGGGCCAACCGCTCTGGGGGCTATCCGACCGAGCCGGTACCCTTTTCGCCAGAATCATCTCCGCGAGGCTCCTCTTCGCGACAATCCTCTCTGCCGGAAATCTCTCGACCCGGCGCCTGGGTGAACACAACTTGCGTGTCGCCATAGTCCCGCCGTTCCAGCACGGCGAGCGCTGCCGGCAGGCGTGGATCGGCGTCCACGCTCTCCTCGACGACGACGAGCGCACCCGGCGCCAGCCAGCCACCGGCCAGCGCCGCAGCCAGCGCCGGGCCGGCCAGGCCCTTGCCATAGGGTGGATCGCAGAACGCCAGCGAGAACGGTGCATTGGGATGCGCCGAGCCCAGCCGCGTCGCATCGCGCCGGAACACCTTGCTGATGCCCGCTGCCCCCAGCGCGTCGACATTGGCTTTGACCAGCCCGCGCCCTTCCGTCGAATCGTCGACGAACAGCGCATAGGCGGCGCCGCGCGACAGCGCCTCGAGGCCCAATGCGCCGGTGCCGGCGAACAGGTCCAGCACCCGTGCACCACGCACCGGGTCCTCGTAGGCATGCATCAGCACGTTGAACAGCGTCTCGCGCAGCCGGTCGGAGGTCGGCCGCACCGCCATGGTCTTGGGTGCGACCAGCGCCCGGCCGCGCCACCGGCCGCCGATGATCCGCATCGGATCAGGACGGCCGCGGCTTGCGCGGACCGCCCGGCCCGCCGCGCCCCGGCCCCTTGAAGGGACCGCCGGGTCCCTTGCCGGTACCGCCAGGCCCCTTGCCCGCACTGCGAGGACCCCTGCCGGGCCCGCCGGCAGGCCGGTCGCCGCCGCGACGACGGCCTTCGCCCTCTTCCCGGCTCGGGCCGCCGGTGCGGAACCCGCCGGGCTTGCTCCGGCC
>JBMOJG010000158.1:0-6877 GCA_049316925.1 Alsobacter sp.
CTGCTCGAGCTTGGCGTTGATGCCGACCTGGCGAAGCTGCTGGACCAGCACCTCCATCATCGCTTTGCAGTCGGGGAAGTTCGGGTTGGTCACCGAAACGTCGAAACGCCAGCCACCCGGTCCGCGGGGCAGGCCTGCCTCGTCGAGGAGCTTCTCGGCCCGCGCCTTGTCGAAGGCCGGGAACCTGGCATCCCGGTTGATGAGATCGCCTTGGCTCTCGACGCTGGCATTGATCGCCGGCTTCCACAGACCGTTGAAGGCGAGCTTGTTCATGGCATCGCGGTCGATCGCGTGCGCGATGGCCTGGCGGACCTTGACGTTGTCCAGGGGCGCCTTCTTCAGGTTGATCTGGATGTCGCGGCTGAAGTGGGACGGGGTGAACACCACCTTCACCTTGGGGTCCCGCTGCAGGGCAGGAATCTCGGCGAGCGGCGGGGCGTACTCGTAGTTCAGGAACTGCAGACGGCCGCTGTCGAACTCGGCACGCGCGACGTTCACGTCCGTCATCTGCCGGAACACGAGGCGGTCGACCTTCGGCGCCCCCCTGAAATAGTCCTTGTTGGCATCGAGCTCGACGAGGCCACCTTTCTCCCATCGGGAGAACTTGAACGGTCCCGACCCGACGGGCGCATTCACGAGCGGCCCGGTATCGAATCCGTCCTGCCCTTCCCAGAGATGCTTGGGATAGATCTTTGCCGTCCAGGTGGAGACCTGGGCAAGCATCGGCACGAATCCGATCTCGGGATCAATCAGATTGAGGACGACAGTGTGATCGTCCGTGACGGTGATGTCCTTGATGTTTTTCAGGACGACATAGGCAGGATACTTTTTTCGAATGATGGTATCGAAAGTGAACTTCACGTCATGGGCAGTGACGGGCTTGCCGTCGTGCCACTTCGCGCTCTTGACCAGCTTGAAGGTGACGGTCTTTCCGTCCTCGGTGGTGGTCCAGCTCTCGGCGAGGTCGCCATAGGCGCCGGTGCCCTTGTTGACGCCCCAGTCAATGGCGACAAGGTGGCTGTAGACATTTGATGTGGGCGCGAAGCCCAGCGAATCGGATGCGAAGTTCGGGCTCAGGGTCTTTGGTTCGCCGAGCTGCGGCACCACCAGGGTCGCCGGTTGCTGCGCGGCTGCGGTCACCGTGGCGCCCGCCAGCACGACCGCTCCGAACAGGATGTGTAGTGGTAGCGCTCTCATCGCATCGTCCCCTTCCCTTTGCCTCGAAAGACCTTCGTATTCCAATCTCGCGTCACCGTAATGTACAGGGGAAAAGATGGGCACGATCCAACCCTGACGTGCTCCCTGCGATTTGGGTCATTTTGAGCGGTAATCTTCGACAAGCGATCCCCGGTTTTGGGACCGGGGGAGTTCCATCGACATCGCCGGCGGGTGCAGCTTTCGGTTGCAACTCTCCTGGCTGGACTGCAGCCAACCGGTCTGCGCCAGCCAACGAGAAAGACCCTCTGCGCCCTTTGCCTTATCCCGACAGAGAGTTGCCGTTCGCCAACCTCAATAGCCGCGTGTGCGGTCGAACAGGTTCCGCAGCGGCCGCCCTTGCGCGAACCGGTCGAGGTTGTCGAGAAAGATGTCGACGATACGGCTGTTCTCGGCAGCAACCGTGCTGGCCGAGTGCGGCGAGAAGATCACGTTCGGAAGCTCCCACAGCGGACTATCTTGAGGAAGCGGCTCTACCGCGAAGACGTCCAGCGCGGCGCCTCGAAGGTGGCTATCGGCGAGCGCGCCGACAAGCGCAACCTCGTCGATCACGCCGCCACGCGCGATGTTCACCAGCACGGAGCCGCGCTTCATGCAGGCGATCTCGGCCGCCCCGATGAGCAGCGTCGTCTCCGGCGTCAGCGGACAGGCCAGCACCAGGGCATCCACCTCCGGCAGCGCCGCCCGGATCTCACCTTGGGCGATCCAGCGCGTCACGCCTTCCGGAAGATCCCCGCCGGGTGCGCGGCGGGTGCCCCACACATCCATGCCGAAGGACGCGCACTGGCGTGCCGCCTCCCGGCCGACGGCGCCGAGCCCGACGACCAGCACGCGTTTGCCGTCCAGCCCCTCCACCGTGTAGCGCTCCCAGTGCTTTCGCGCCTTCATCGCGGCGAGCTGCGGCACGTCCCGGAAGAAGTAGAGGAGCCCCAGCAGCGTGAACTCCGCCAGCGGCCTGGCATGAACGCCGGCCGCCGTCGTGAAGGCGATGTCCGAGCGATCCAGCCCCGTGCGCTGCAGGAACTCGCCAATGCCTGAACTCGTGGCCTGGACCCAGCGCAGCCGGGGCGCCGACCTCGGCAGGTCGGCGGCGCCCTTGCGCTCGAAGTCGAACAGGATGTCGGCCTTCGCCAGCAACGACAGCCAGCGCGCCTCCTGCTCAGGGGTCAGGACCCGCGGGCGTCCGACATGGTCTGCAACGTAGCGGGGCGTGCCCAGCAGCTCCGGCTCGTGGATCACTGTAAACCGCTCCGGCGCATGGCGCCTTATGCGGGTGACGTGCTCCTCCTCCAGCGGCGAAGAGATCAGGATGGTGAGGGGCTCGCCCCCGTTCGCTGCTGCCATGATTGGTCCGCCTGCCGTGAGCGCCGCATGAGGTTACGCAGTGATACAGGCAAGGCATGTGCTCTGGCCATCGCCCGGATTCCCGCCCATGAGGGCCACGCACGCCCGAGAGCGCGCGTCGCGGCGCTTGTGGGGCGCACCAGGCTTTCCTATCCTGAATTCTCGGATCGGCCGGCAGCGTCGCAGGACAGTCAGGAACGCCGTGACCAAGCTGCTGGACGTCCGCGATCTCGAGACGAGGTTCGACACGGTCGACGGCGTGGTCCACGCGCTCAATGGCGTGTCCTATTCGGTCGACCGCGGCGAATGTCTGGCCATCGTCGGCGAGAGCGGCAGCGGCAAGACGGTCGGCGTGCTCTCGATCCTGCGCCTGATCCAGTCGCCGCCCGGCCGCATTGTGGGCGGCAGCATCCTGTTCAAGGGCGTCGACCTCTTGTCGCTGGACGACGCCTCGCTGCGGCACATCCGTGGCAAGGAGATCGCCGTCGTCTTCCAGGACCCGATGACGTCGCTCAATCCCGTCATGCGCGTCGGCGAGCAGATCGCTGAGAGCCTGCAGGCCCACGAGTCCCTGTCCAGCCGGCAGGCCCGCACCCGGGCCGCCGAGCTGCTGGGACTGGTCGGGATCCCCTCGCCGGCCTCGCGGCTGGACGACTATCCGCACCAGTTCTCCGGCGGCATGCGCCAGCGCGTCATGATAGCCATGGCGCTGTCCTGCTCGCCGGAGCTGATCATCGCCGACGAGCCCACCACCGCCCTCGATGTCACGATCCAGGCGCAGATCGTGGACCTGGTGAAGCGGCTGCAGGCCGAGCGCGGCACGGCCGTCATCTGGATCTCCCACGACCTCGGCGTCGTGGCCCGCCTCGCCGACACGGTGGCCGTCATGTATGCCGGCCACATCGTCGAGAAGGCGCCCGTGGACGACCTCTATGCCCGGCCGGCCCACCCCTACACGATCGGCCTGCTCGGCTCCCTGCCCCGCCTGGATGCCGGCGGCCGCACCAGGTTGACGGCCATCGGCGGCCTGCCCCCCGTGCTGCTCGGAGAGCACGGCGGCTGCCCGTTCATGCCGCGCTGCGGCTTCGCCACCAGCCGCTGCGGCGAGGAAAATCCGGCGCTGGCGGACGTCGGTACGGGCCACTCCGTGGCCTGCTGGAACGACCGGCGCAGCGCGGGGCTGGCATCGTGAGCGGAGAAACCCTCGTCCGGGTCGAGGACCTGACGAGGCACTTCCCCATCGGGGGAAGCCTGTTCGGCAGGGGCGCCGGCACGCTCAAGGCGGTGGACCGCATCACCTTCGACATCATGCGGGGCGAAACGCTGGGCCTGGTCGGCGAGAGCGGCTGCGGCAAGACAACCGCGGGACGGGCGATCCTCCAGTTGTACCGACCGACCGCCGGGCACGTGTACTTCCGCGGCGTCGACCTTGCCGCCGAGGAGGCCGAGACGGTGCGGCGGGCGCGCCGCCACATGCAAATGATCTTCCAGGATCCCTACGCCTCGCTGAACCCGCAGATGCGGGTGGCGGAGATTATCGCCCGTCCACTGCGCGTCCACGGCGTGTCGCAGGGTCGGGCCGACGAGCGTCGCCGCGTCGACGAGCTGATGGGAGAGGTGGGGCTCGCTCCCTCGCTGCGCGATCGCTATCCGCATGAATTCTCCGGCGGCCAGCGCCAGCGCATCGGCATCGCCCGCGCGCTCGCGACATCACCGGATTTCATCGTCTGCGACGAGCCGATCTCAGCGCTCGACGTGTCGATCCAGGCCCAGATCGTCAACCTCCTGGAGCAACTTCGAGAGAATCTCGGCCTCACCTACCTGTTCATCGCCCACGACCTCAGCATGGTGCGCCACATCTCGACCCGCATCGCGGTGATGTATCTCGGCAAGGTGGTGGAGCTGACCACCAGCGACGACCTCTACGAGAGCCCCCTGCACCCCTACACGCGGGCTCTGCTCTCGGCGATCCCGATCCCCGACCCGCAGCTCGAGCGCAAGCGCCAGCGGATTCTGCTGGAAGGGGACGTGCCGAGCCCGGCCAACCCGCCGTCCGGCTGCCACTTCAGCACGCGATGCCCGTTCAGCACCGACCACTGCCGGCAGGTGGAGCCGGAATTCCGCGAAGCCGCCGAAGGACACTGGGTCGCATGCCATCTCGTCTGACCCGCGCCCGGCGGGTGTCCCCTCCCCCACGGCGCAGGGATCGCTGAGCCCGCCATGCGCTACGTGGTCCGCCGCCTGTTGCAGTCCCTCATCGTCGTCTTCGGCGTCAGCATCGTGGCGTTCGGGATGCTGTTCCTCACGGGCGACCCGACGGAGGTGATCCTCGGCGACGCGGCAGACCGCATGAGCGTCGACCAGATCCAGGAGTTCCGCGTCCGCATGGGCTTCGACCGCCCATGGTTCGTGCAGTACGGCGCCTTCGTCGGCAGGGCCCTGCAGGGCGACTTTGGCTACTCCTTCATCCGCCACCAGCCGGCCTACGAGGTGATTATCGAGAAGCTGCCGGCCACGCTGCAGCTGGCCGCCTTCGCCTTCGTGCTGTCGCTGGTCGTGTCGATTCCGCTCGGCGTGCTGTCGGCCACGCGCCCGAAGACGTCGGTGGATCATGCCGTCACCGTCCTGGCGCTGGCCGGGCAGTCGATCCCGAGCTTCTGGCTCGGGATCCTGCTGATCCTGCTCTTCGGCGTGAACCTGAAGTGGCTGCCTATCTCCGGCAGCGGCACCTGGCAGCACCTGATCATGCCGGGGATTACGCTGGCGGCCTTCCCGATCGCCCGCAACATGCGGCTGACACGATCCTCGATGCTGGACTTCATGCAGCGCGACTTTGTCAGGACGGCTCGGGCCAAGGGGATCACCGAACGCCGGGTCGTCTACCGGCACGTGCTCCGCAACGCCCTGCTGCCGATCGTCACCGCGATCGGGCTCGAACTCGGCTTCCTGCTCGGCGGATCGGTGATCACCGAGACCATCTTCGGCTGGCCCGGCGTCGGCCGCGAGATCGTGTCGGCCATCGGCTCGAAGGATTTCTACGTCGTGCAGGCGGGCGTGATCATGCTGGCGCTGATCTTCGCCGGGGTGAACCTCCTGATCGACCTCGCCTATGTGTGGATCGATCCGCGCATCCGGTACAGTGCATGAGCGCCGCCGGCGGCTCCGCCCGCAGCCAGCTCCTCCCGCGGCTGCTGCGCAGCAAGGCGGGGCTTGTTGCCGCCGCGGTTCTGGCGCTGGTCGTTCTCGCTGCCGTCGCCGCGCCCTGGCTGGCGCCCAACGACCCGTTCGCCATCCGCCTGATCCAGCGGCTGAAGCCGCCGGGCTACGTCAACAGCGCCGGCCTCACCTTCTGGCTGGGAACCGACACGCTGGGCCGCGACGTGCTCAGCCGGCTCATCTACGGCGCACGCGTATCGCTGGTGGTCGGCCTGTCGGCTGTGGCCATCTCCGGGGCCATCGGGCTGCTGCTCGGGCTGGTGTCCGGCTATTTCGGCGGCCTCGTCGACGACGTCATCATGCGCATCGCCGACATCCAGCTCTCTTTTCCCACGATCCTCCTCGCCCTCGCCATCATGGCAGTGCTGGGCGGCGGCCTCGACAAGCTGATCCTGGTGCTGGGCCTCACCGGATGGGTCCAGTATGGCCGGATCGTGAGGGGGCAGGTGCTGGCCATCAAGCACGACGAGTTCGTGCTGGCAGCGCGCGCCACCGGGGAGCGCCAGTGGCGCATCCTGTTCCAGCACATCCTGCCCAATGTCTGGAGCCCGGTGATCGTGGTCGCCAGCTTCACCGTGGCCAGCAACATCGTTGCGGAGGCCTCCCTCAGCTTCCTCGGCGTCGGGGTGCCGCCCTCGATCCCGAGCTGGGGCACCATGCTCGCCGACGGGCGCCAGTACATCGGCCTGGCCGAGTGGCTCACCCTGCCGGCCGGCATGGCGATCTCGCTGACCGTGCTGTCGATCAACATCCTCGGCGACTGGCTGAGGGACTTCCTCGACCCCCGGCTAAAGAACATCCTATAGTCACGCCGACCACCGCCGAGGAGAGACCGCGATGCACCACAGCAACCTGATCCGTTCATCCCTTCTGGCGCTGGCGATCGCCGCCACGTCCGTCACCGCGCCGGCGGCCATGGCCGCCGACAAGCCCGTCGTCGTGCTGCTCAATGCCGAGCCGGTCAACCTCGACCCGATGTTCACGCAGGCCGACGCCAACGTCATCCTGTCGATCCACGAGACGCTGTTCCGCCTCGACAATGACGGCAAGGTGGTGCCCGCCGTCGCCGAATCGATCAAGATGGTTGACCCGCTGAACTGGG
>JBMOJG010000159.1:0-6860 GCA_049316925.1 Alsobacter sp.
TCCAGCCGCTCGCCGGCCAGAGCCGTGAGCGCCGCCTCGGTCGCCGCCGCGTCGAACAGCAGCTCGCGCGAGCCCAGCGTTGCGATCCCGGCCGCGTCGAGGCTGGCGAAGGCGCGCGCCGCCATTTCCTGCGCGTAGGGCACGTCGAAGGTCGGCCGCGCCAGTGCGAGGACGCCGATGCGCAGGCTCATCTCAGAACCCCGCATAATCGTGGCGGAACGAACCGGCCTCGTTGGCAACCGAAACGGCGCCGCCGTAGCACGAATGCGCGAACCAGGGCCGGGCGCGGCCCTCCGTCAACGCATTGAGGTCCTTCATGTAGGGAATGGCGTCGCGCCGCAGCGCGTCGCGCACGTCGTCCCACTCGGGGAAGCGGTTGAAGGGCTGCAGCCAGATGGCACGCCCGGCCAGATAGCCCGACGCGCCGGCCTTGTAGGCATGGGTCAGGATGGCGCGGAACTCGGCCATCCCGGCGCCGGCCGACAGCATGACCCAGGGGCGACTGACAAGCTTGCCCATCTCGTCGAACACGGCCTGGGCAGCATCGGCACCGGGGCGGCCGAGGCCCGGAACTGCCTTTGCGGGCAGCGGGCTCTCCAGCTTGAACAGATCGACGCCGAATTTCGGCGCGGAGAAGACCCGCACGCTCTCCAGCACGCCATCGGCCTTCTTGTCGGCCATTTCGACATACTGGGTGGTCTGGTTGGCCTCGCCCGGCAGCGGATAGACCAGCAGCTCGAACACGAAGGGAATATCGTAGCGGGCGCAGGCCTCGCCGACGCGGGCGACGAAATCCTGCTGCGCCTGACACACGGCCGGCGCCGCATCGGGCCGGTACCACGCCAGCACCTTGACGGCATCGCCACCGCAGCGCTTGATCTTCTCGACCGACCAGTCGTCGATCTCGGCCGAGAGGCGGCCACCGTCCGTCTCGCGGAAAATCGAGTCCTCGAGCGTGACGATCAGCCCCTTTGCGGGCGACAGCAGCGTCATGCCGCCCGGAAGGGCGAAATGGGGGTCCAGCAGCATGGCCGAGGATTCCGACTGGAGCTCCTCGATCAGCATCAGCTTGAAGCCGGCAACATCCTCATAGGGCGCCTCGGCCGTGCCGCGGGCGGCGCGGATCGGGTTCTTGATGGGCGGCCGCTGGTCGACCGCCGTCATCTTGAAGCGACCATGGGCATCGGCCATGCGACGCATGCCCCAGAGTTTTCCTGGCGTCATCTGCATCCGGGTATCCTCCCTGCGTGTTCTGTCATGAATGCCTCGACCTCGGCACGGGTCGGAGCCCCGGCGCGGCCGCCGAAGCGGGTGCACTTGATGGCCGCGGCAGCCGATGCGAAGCGAACGGCGGCGCGCTCGTCCATGCCTTCCGCGAGGCCCAGCGCCAGCGCGCCGTGGAAGACGTCACCGGCTCCCAGCGTATCGACCGGCACAATCGGATAGGCCGGCTCATGCGCGATCCGTCCATCCTGCGTGAACCAGGTGCCGTTGCCGCCGTCGGTGACGGCGATCCAGTTCCGGGCCGTCGCAGCGATCGCCTCGAGCCCGACGCGCGGATCCTCCAGCCCGGTGATCTCGCGCACCGCCTGCGCCGCATAGGCGACATGGGACGCCAGGGTCGCGAGCTCGGGATTTTCGGGCCGACGGTCTGCGTCGAGCACGCCGGGGCACCCTGCCTCACGGGCGGCAGCGAGCGCTCTCAGCCCGCCTTCCGTCCAGCGGGTGTCGGCCATCACGGCGCCGATGCCATCGGGCAAGCGCTCGGGCACGGCATGTCCCGCGCCCGGCATCGCGTCAGCGTAGTTGACGATGAGCCGGTCACCGGCATCGTCGACCAGCACGGCGGAAATCGGCGACACGATCCCCGGCAGGCGGTGGATGAGGGAGCAGTCAACGCCATCGGCGACAAGAGACTCGACAATGTCGCGGCCAATCCGGTCATCGCCAAGGCGCGCGCACAGCATCGAACGACCGCCAAGCCGCGCCACGGCCACCGCGGCTGTCGCGGCGATTCCGCCGCCGACCGCCGCAAAGCTCTTCGCCCTGTGCTTTTCCGGCGTGACCGGCATGGAGGCGAGGCCGAACACCAGATCCTGCGTGGCGATCCCCACGCACATCACGCCCGCCATGGCGACGCCTGCCGTCCCGATCCACGTTGTCCGGAGGCTCGGCGGCCCCGGTTCGACCCAAACGGTAACAGGTCTTGTATCTTTTACAAGACTTGGCAGAATGCGGGTGTCAGGGCGTGTCGGCCCTGTCCAATGGCGAGGCGTACAGCCGCCCGCGCGCGCAATGCGCACGGCCAAAACGGAGGAAACGACCCATGAGACACGCGCTTGCCGCGGGAATTCTCGGCATGGCGATCAGCCTTGCCACAACCGGCGCCGTTATGGCGCAGACCACGCTGCGGATCTTCACGGGCGGGCAGCAGCGCCCCGACGTGATGAAGCAGATCGTCGATGTGTACATGCAGCGCAACCCCGGCGTGAAGGTCGAGGTCGAGGTCGGCGGCGCCACCTCGGAGCAGCAGCAGCAGTACCTCAACACCGTGCTGGCCTCCCGCGACACCGCGCTCGACGTGGTGCTGATCGACGTCATCCGGCCGGCGCAGTGGGCGGCGGCGCAATGGGCCGAGCCGCTCGACGCCTATCTGGGCGCCGAGAAGGACGCGGTGATGGCGCGCTACCTGCCCGCCTACCGGGATGCCAACATCGTCAACGGCAAGGTGATCGCACTCCCCTATTTCGCCGATGCCCAGTTCCTCTACTACCGCAAGGACCTGTTCGAGAAGCATGGGCTGAAGGCGCCGCAGACCTGGAACGATCTGCGCGACGGCGCCCGCACCATCATGGCGGCCGAGAAGAACCCGAACCTGTCGGGTTTCCAGACGGCAGGCGCTCCGATCGAGGGCACGGTCTGCACCTATCTGGTGCCGCTGTGGGAGCTGGGCGGCGATCTCACCGACCGCGCCGGCAAGCTGGCGCTGAACACCGCAGACGCCAAGAAGCCGTTCGAGCTCTGGGCCGACTACAAGGCCGCCGGCGTGATGCCGGCCAATATCGCCGAGATCGTCACTGACCGCATCCGGCAGAACTACCAGGCCGGCAACCTGATCGCCGGCATGACCTGGGGCTATGTGTGGAACCGGGTCGAGAACGACGCCGACAGCCAGGTCAAGGGCAAGACGGCAGTGGTGCCAATGCCGGGCTTTGCAGCGGGCAAGAATGCCACCTGCATCGGCGGCTGGCAGCTCGCGGTGACGGCCTTCTCGAAGAACAAGGCCGAGGCGGTGAAGCTGGTGCGCTTCCTGTCGAGCCCGGAAATCTCGAAGATGCAGGCGATCCTAGCCTCGCACCTGCCGGTGTTTGCCGAGGTCTATGCCGACGCCGACGTGGTCAAGGCCAACCCGTGGTTCCGCGACGCCCTGCCGGTGGTGCAGAGCGCCCGGTCGCGACCGGTGACACCGCGCTACAACGAGGTGTCGGAGATCATCCGGACGAACATGAACGCCTACCTGGCCGGCACCAAGACGGCCGATGCGGCGCTTGCCGATATGCAGAGCCGCCTTGCCGCCATCTATCGCTAAGCAAACCGCCGGGGCTGCCCCTAGAGGCGGCCCCGGTTGTCCTCCATGAGTCTGGCGGCAGACCGGCACCGTGCCACGGATCACGCCTGATCCGACGCGACGGCCGGGTCTGCAGGACCCGCACACCATGAACAGCAGCCCATCCATTGCTGCCGCCGGCGCGCCCCGTCCGCAGCGCATGCGGGTGCCGCTGTCACCCATCGAGCGGGCCGAGCGACGGCTCGGCTACGCCATGCTGGCGCCGGCCTTCCTCCTGCTGGCCGCCGTGGTGGTCTACCCGGTCGGCGTCCTGCTGGTGGGCAGCCTGCAGTTCAACCAGCTGACCCAGCCGTGGATGGGCACGCCCTTCGTGGGCCTGGACAATTTCTCCCGCGCGCTCACCGATCCGCGCTTCTGGGAAGCCACCGCCAACACCCTGCTCTACATCCTGGTGACGGTTCCGGGCGCCATCCTGGTCGGGCTCGGCCTCGCTTTGCTGGCGAACCAGCCGTTCCGGGTGAAATGGCCGGTGCGGCTCGGCCTGCTGCTGCCCTGGGCCCTGCCGCTGGTCTTCGCCGGGCTGATCTTCCGCTGGTTCTTTGAGTACAATCAGGGCGTCGTGAATGCCGTCCTGATTGCCGTCGGCATCGGGCCGAAAGCGTGGCTGACCGACCCGACCTTGGCCTTCACGGCGACCTGCATCGCCATTGTGTGGAAGACATCGAGCTTCGTCGCGCTCGTCCTGCTCGCCGGGCTGCAGACCATCCCGCGCGAGCTCTACGAGGCGGCGGAAATGGACGGGGCCACGGCCTGGCAGCAGTTCACCGCCATCACGCTGCCGATGCTGCGACCGGCCATCGTGGTGGCGATGATCTTTCGCACCATCACGGCCATCCAGACCTTCGACATTCCCTACGCGATGACCAATGGCGGCCCCGGCCAGTCGACCGAGACCCTGGCAATGTTCATCCACAAGACGACCATCGACTTTCTCGACATCGGCTATGGCTCGGCGCTGGCGGTGCTGATGTTCATCGTCTCGGCGGCGATGACGGCCGGCTACCTGCGCTACACGCGGCGTGACCCACGGATGGGAGAGTGACCATGCCGCGCCTGCCCCGCCGTGCGGTTGTCTGGGCTGCCGCCGCCATCGTGGCGATCAACGGCTTCGTGCCGGCGATCTGGGTGCTGCTGACATCGCTGAAAAGCGAGTCGGAGCTCATGCGCCTGCCCATCACCGTGCTGCCGGCTGCGCCGACGCTCGGCAATTATGTGCGTGTCTTCGTCGACCAGCCGATCCTGCTGTTCCTGTGGAACAGCGTCATGGTGGCGACGCTGTCGACGCTGCTGTGCATCGTCGTTTCGGCGCTGGCCGCCTACGCGCTGGTGCGGCTGCGGGTGCCGGCGCCCGGTGCCATCCTCGCCGTGCTGATGGGCATCGCCATGTTCCCGCTGATCTCGCTGGTGGTGCCGCTGTTCCAGACCATGCGCGGTCTCGGGCTGCTGAACACCTGGCCGGCTTTGGTGCTGCCCTATGCGGTGCTGTCGATGCCGGTCTGCACCATGGTGCTGGTGTCGTTCTTCCAGGACATTCCGGCCGACATCGAGAATGCGGCGATGATCGACGGCTGCTCGCGCATCGGCGCGCTCTGGCATGTCGTCATCCCGCTGACCGCGCCGGGGGTCTTCACGGCCGCGATCCTGGCCTTCGTCAACGCGTGGGACGAGTTCCTGCTGGCGCTGACGCTGTCGTCACGCGTGACGAGCCGGACGCTGCCGGTCGGGATCACGCTCTACCAGGGTGAATTCTCGTTTCCCTGGCCGATCATCTCGGCAGCGCTGATCGTCGCCATCGTGCCGATCTCGATCCTGATTGCCGTCTTCCAGGACCGGGTCGTGGGCGGGCTCACCGCCGGCGGCATGAAGGGCTGACCGGCACGGTCATCGTGTTCGAAACTGTTCAAAACAACCCGAAACATCGTGCGCCTGCCAACGCCGCTGCGGCGCTCGGGCTACACGGCACCCGGGAGGCGCTTGGCAGCCAGGCACTGGTCGCGGCCGTGGCTGTTGCAGGGATTGCCCTGGCAGGACGGTTCTCCCGTCCTGCGGCCACCATGGGCTGAGGCCATGCGGGGTGCCGGACCTGATGGTCCTGCTCCCTCCGTCAGCCGAAGCGGTACTCCGTCACCTGCCGGTAGATCTCGCCCGGCCGCAGCACCGGATCGGTGAAATGCGGCCGGTTCGGGCTGTCGGGCCAGCGCTGGGCCTCGAGGCACAGCCCCGCAGAGGTTCCATACAGGGCGCCTTCGAGGCCTGGCACCGGGACGGCGACCTTGTGCCCGTCATAGACCTGCAGGCCTGGCTCGGTGGTGTGGACCGCCAGCGACAATCCGTTGCGGCGCGAGTGCAGCGTGGCCGCGTGCCGAAGGCCGCCGGGCGCGGGCCGCGGCGAGGTGAGGCAGAAATTGTGATCATAAAGGAAGGGCGCACCGTCCTTGCCGGGAAACCGGATCGGCCGAGCGCTGCGAAAATCGAATGCGGTGCCGGCAACGGCCAGGATCTCGCCCGTCGGGATCAGGTCGGCATCGACGGGTGTGACGAAATCGGCCGCAACCTGCAGGTCGTGGTCGAGGATGGACGCAGACCCGTCGAGGTTGAAGTAGGAGTGCTGTGCCAGGTTGACGATGGTCGGCGCGTCGGTGATCGCTGAGAGTTCCACCGTCAGCGTGCCGGGCTCGTCGAGCCGGTAGGTGCAGGACGCCGTCAGCGTCCCCGGATAACCGCCGTCGCCGTCGGGCGACACCACGACCAGCGTCACGGAGCGCTCGTCATGGGCGCCGATCGACCAGACGCGCTTGCCGAAGGCGGCAGAGCCACCGTGCAGCGCATGACGCCCGGCCTGGTTGCGGTCGAGCTGGCACGAGCGGCCATCGACGGCGAAGCGTCCTTCGGCCACGCGGTTGGCGAAGCGTCCGGCGATTGCGCCAAAATGCGGCGAATGGGCGATGTAGTCATCGAGGCTGTCGAGGCCGAGCACCACGCGCTGGCGCCCTCCCGCGGGCAGCGGCACCACCAAGTCGCGCAGCACGGCGCCCCAGGCCATCACACGGGCCTCGGCCCCGCCTTGCGAACGGATCGTGACCTCGTCCACCGGCACGCCATCGACCTCGCCCATTCGTGTTTGCGCCATGGCGCTCCTCCCCTGCTGGTCCCTGGGCCGGCGGGGATGCCCCGCCGGCCGGTGCGATGCAGCCTACCAGCTGCCGGTGTTGGGCATCGAGGTCCAGGGTTC
>JBMOJG010000160.1:0-6835 GCA_049316925.1 Alsobacter sp.
CGCCATCCAGCGTGAGGCCGGGGATCGGCTTGTCGCCGCCGGCGTCGAGCGTACGGATGGTGACGGGACGGCCGCCTGCCCATTCGGCCATCACACGATAGACGCCGAACTGCGCCTCTTCCCCCGGCAGACCCGAACGGCCGTGGAACAGGAACTCGGTACGAACGAGGCCAATGCCGTCGCAATGGGCAGGATCAAGAGATTTCAGCTCCGCCGGATCAGCAATGTTGAGATGGACGGCGATGGATGTCCCGTCCCGGGTAACCGCTGGCCTGTCGAGCGTGGCGGCGAGTATCGCACGCTCCTGCTCCGCCGCAGCGCGGCGGCTGTCGAAGGCGGTCATGCTGGCTGGTTTCGGGTCGAACACCACACGGCCGGTTTCGCCGTCGACGAGCGCCTCGCCGCCTGCGGCATCGAGATCGAAGCCGAGGCCGACGACCATCGGCACGCCGCGCGAACGTGCCAGCATAGCCACATGACTGCTCGCCGACCCGGCCACAAGCAGGATGGCGCCGCCCGCGGACCAGTCGATGGCCAGAAAGCGGGATGGCGGCATGTCCCGGGCGACCAGCACCGAGCCGGGCGGGGTGGGCTGCACGTTGCCACCGTTCAGTGCGTCGAGCACGCGGTCGCGGAGGTCCTCGAGATCAGCCGCGCGCGCGCGAAAGTACTCGTCCTCGCTTGCCAGATAGCCGGCGATCTCAACTGCCAGCGCGGCCTGCCACGCCTCGTCCGCCGCCGCGCCGGACGTAATGGCGGCAAAGGCCGGACGTGTGAGTTCGTCATCGGACAGCAGCGCAGCCTGGAAGCCCAGCATGTCAGAGGCCTCGCCCCCCACCTCGCTCATCATCGTCTCGACAGCGACCAGAGCATGGCGAATGGCTGAGCGCAGATCGTCTGCCTCCACGATGGGGTCGCCGGACGGAACCCGGCCGCCACCCGCCGCGGCCAAGCGGTGCACGCGCCCCGCCGCGAGCCCTGGCGATGCAGGTCTGCCGGTGAGCGCCAGCTCAACCATGGGGCGCTCCGGGGGCATCGGCCTCGTGCTCGTCGAACCGGCGCTCGATGAGCGCCACGACGGCGGATACAGCCGCGGCGGCATCCGGTCCGTCCGCCCGCACATGCAGGGTTACGCCGCTCGCCGCCTTCACCCGCATCACCTTGACCGGGCTCTTGGCGTCGATCCACGGGCCGGCAGCATCGAGCGCGATGTCGACGTTGGACGAGAAGCTCTTGGCGAGCTGTGTCAGCTTCACCGAGGGCCGTGCATGCAGGCCCACGGCGTTTGTTAGCAGGGCCGCTGCCATGACAGGCTCGTTCGACATGCATATCCTCTCGACCTCAACGACGCTCCCGACCTGTGCCTATCGGCACGGCCATTACTGGGGCGAAAGCTCCTCGGCGACCTGCTTCACAATCGCCAGCGGTGAACCCCCCGACGATTCTGCGGCCGCAATTACGGCTCCCTCGACGATCGGAGCATTGCAGACCACGACATGGTCGCGACGCTCCTCGCCAAGCAATTCCACGGCCATCTCGCTGTTGGTTTCAGCGCCGCCGAGGTCAACGAGGATGGCGACGCCAGCGTCAGACCACGCCGCCTCGATCGCGGCCATGATGGCTGCCACGTCTGTTCCGAGCCCGCCATCGACGCTGCCGCCCGCGAAGGCCAGCGGCACCTGGTCGCCCACCATCTGGCGGACCATATCGGCGGCGCCCTCCGCGACCTTTGCGGAATGCGACACGATGACGATCCCGACATTGGCCATGGCTCAGCCCTCCAGAGCGCTGACGACAGCGGCGACAATCAGCGACGCCGACCGCGCGCCGGGGTCCATGTGACCGATCGAGCGGTCGCCAAGGAACGACGCACGACCGCGGATGGCCTTCATCGGGATCGTCGCCTCTGCGGCCGCGGCCGCAACCGCGGCCATGTCGGCATGCGGAGAGGCGACGAGCGCTGCATGGAGCGGGACCAGCACGTCGAGCATCGTCTTCTGCCCCGTTTCCGATTTTCCACGGGCCTTCACCGCATCAATGGCTGAGCCGAGCGCATGTGCCACGTCGGCCGTCGTGACCGAGGCTCCGAGTTCCTTGCCCATGGCCATGAACAACGTGCCGTAGAGTGGGCCGGATGCGCCCCCGACCTTCATGACCAGGGTCAGCCCGATGGCCTTCAGCGCATCGGGGAGCGGCTTGGCCGCAATCACGTTCCGTTCGGCAAGGACCGCATCGAAGCCCCGCCGCATGTTGAGGCCGTGGTCACCGTCGCCGATGGCCTGGTCGAGCGCCGTGAGTTCATCGGCATGCGCCGTCACGGTCCCCGCGACGGCGTCGATGAGGCGGGCGATGAGATCGGCGGGCGGAGCAGCGGGCATGGGGACGTCTCGGTTAGCGGATGCGGACACCGGCTGTGTCGAAGAACAGGGGCGAGGCGAAGTCGATGGCGACCGGGTCGCCGTGGTCCAGACCCGAATCAGGGTCACTCAACGTGACGAGGTCTGTCCCGCCGATACGCAAATGCAGATGGTTCTGGTCGCCGAGATGCTCGACCCAGGTCACCGTTCCGACGGCATCTCCATTCGTCGCGTGGCGGATCCGCATGTGCTCTGTTCGCGCGCCCACCATGGCCGCGCGCTCGGGCGCTCCGAGGCCAGGAACCAGCGCCAAGGGCAGCAGGTTGATGCCGGGGCTGCCCAGGCGCGTGGCAACGTAACTGTCGACAGGGTCTTCGTAGATCTGGCGGGGGGAGCCGACCTGCACGAGGCGGCCCTGGTTGATCACGCCGATTCGGGTCGCCAATGTCATCGCCTCGGTCTGGTCGTGCGTCACATAGAGGATCGTCGCCCCGAGTTGCTCCTGCACGCGCTTCAGCTCGACGCGCAGGTCGGCGCGGAGCTTGGCATCGAGTGAAGAGAGCGGCTCGTCCATCAGGTAGATCGACGGCCGACGCACCAGCGCCCGGCCGATCGCTACGCGCTGCATCTGCCCGCCGGAGAGCTGCGTGGCGCGATTGCCCAGCTTGTCCTCGATCCGCAGCAGGCGCGCGACCTCACGCACGGTCGTCTCGATTTCGGGTTCAGGCACCCGATGCGCCGGTGATCGCAAAGGGAAGGCCAGATTGTCGAACACCGAGAGATGCGGATAAAGCGAGTACTGCTGGAACACGAAGCTGACATTGCGCGCTGACGGCGGCTGGCGCGTCATGTCAATCCCGCCAATGGAGACTCGGCCGGCCTCGGGCGTCTCCAGGCCGGCGACGAGCCGAAGGGTCGTCGTCTTGCCGGCGCCCGTGGGGCCGAGAAGGACGACGAACTCTCCGTCGCCGATGGTAAGCGACAGGTCGGCGATCGCATCCAGTGTACCGTCGCGGGTCTTGAACCTCTTGGTGACGCCATCCAGGACGACCTCAGCCATGACGGGCCTCCATCGCGGCGTTGCGCGTCTGTGCTGCGGCGTCATGAAGCGCGGTTCGCAGCGCCTTGCCACTCGCCTTGTCGAAGAGCGACAGTTTCTCGGGTCGCAGAGCCAGGCCGACCGTCTCGCCGATGCGGGCCGGCACGTCGGCGGGTAGGCGCGCCTTCACCCGGCCGCTGCGTGTCATGAGGGTGACGATCTGCGTCGTGCCCAGATACTCGACGCCGAAGACTTCGCCACGCAGTGGCGAGGCTTCAGAAAAGAGGAGGTGCTCGGGTCGCGCACCGAGCAAGAGGTCGCGCTCGGACACGGCCTCGCGCAGCGCCGGCATTGCAATGCGCGCACCCTCGATCTCGACCACGTCCGTTCCGACCGGGAGAGCGGCGCGCAGCGACAGGAAGTTCATCGGGGGTGAGCCAATGAAGTCGGCCACAAAAACTGATGCCGGTCGATCGTAGATCTCGCGCGGCGTAGCCAGTTGCTCGATGATCCCCTCGTTCATCACCGCGATCTTGTCGGCCATCGACATGGCCTCGAGCTGGTCGTGGGTGACATAGAGCGTCGTCGCACCCAGGCGGTCATGCAGGGACCGCAACTCGCCGCACATGATGTGGCGGAACTCGGCGTCGAGCGCGCCGAGCGGTTCGTCCATCATGAAGGCCTTGGGCCGGCGCACGATCGCCCGACCGAGCGCGACGCGTTGACGGTCGCCCCCGGCGAGGCCGGAGACAGGGCTGTCGAGAAGGTGGGCAATGCGCAAGATCCGCGCCGCTTCCTCCACACGTTCGCGGACCTCGGCTCGAGGAACTCCCTGCGACACGAGGGGGAAAGCAATGTTCCTGCGCACGTTCATGTGCGGATAGAGTGCAAAGAGTTGGAACACGAACGCGATGTCGCGCTCCGACGCTCGCTTGAACGTGACGTCGTCCCCGGCGAGGCGGATCTCGCCTGACGTGGGGAGTTCGAGGCCGGCGATCATGCGCAGCGTCGTTGTCTTTCCGCAGCCGGACGGTCCAAGCAGACAGAAGAACTCGCCATCCGCGACAACAAAGGACGAATCCTTTACGGCAGCGAAATCGCCGAAGCGCTTCTGCAGGCCCGTGACCCGGATTTCGGCCATGGCGCTACTCCGGAAACTTCGACACGACGATGAAAAGCACGACACCGGCCAGCGTCGTGGCGAAGGAGTAGCTGTAGAGCGCCATAGAGAAAGGCTGCAGCAGCATGAGGACGCCCGCTGCGATCACCACGATTGCGGACGTCTCCCATGGGGCGCGGCGAAAAAATCGCGGGCGCACGCTGCGGGACGACGGCATGTCGCTCATTGCGAGCCTCCCGCGACGCGCGGATCCAGTGCGATTTCCCATTCTGTCGAAGGCGCGGTGACCGGTACGGACCGCATGCGGTGTAAGGAATGGACATTCATTTGCGCACCGCGCCAAAGGTAATGCCGCGCAGGAGGTGCTTTCGCAGCAGCACGGTGAAGACGAGGATAGGAATCAGAAACAGCGTCGTTCCCGCTGCAACTGCAGGCCAGTCCTGCCCACCCTCGCCGATAATGATCGGGATGAACGGTGGCGCGGTCTGCGCATCGCCAGAGGTGAGCAGCACTGCGAAGGCATATTCATTCCAGGCGAAGATCAGGCAGAATATCGCGGTGGCCGCGATGCCCGTGGCGGCCTGCGGCAGCACAACCTTGCGGAAGGATTGCAGCCGCGTGTAGCCGTCGATCATCGCGGCTTCCTCGTACTCTCGCGGGATCTCGTCGATGAAGCCCTTCAGCAGCCAGACCGCCAGGGACACGTTCACGGCCGTGTACAGCAGGATCATGCCGAGCTTGGTGTCGGAAAGGCCGAGTTCCCGATACATGAGGTAGATCGGGATCGCCACCGCGATCGGCGGCATCATGCGCGTCGACAGGATGAAGAACAGCAGGTCGTCGGCCAGCGGCACCTTGAACCGTGAGAAACCATAGGCCGCCAGCGTGCCCAGCGTGACCGCGCAGAAGGTCGAGCCGAACGCGATGATCAGAGAGTTCAGGAAGCGCGGCGCGTAGTTCGAAGCGCTCACCACAACCATGTTGCGGTCACGGGCGATCTGCTCGCAGAAGCTCGTGGCCGGCGGCAGCGAGCGGATATACTCCGTCGTCTGGCGGGAGCGCGTGGTGAACAGGTTACAGTAGCCCTCCAGCGTCGGCTGGAAGACGATCTTGGGCGGGTAGCTGATCGAATCTGGCGGTGTCTTCAGGCTCGTCATGAAGATCCAAGCAAGAGGCAGCATCGTCAGCACCGCGTAGACGACGACGACTGCGGTAGCGATCCGCTTCGACCGCGTCCCGGGCTCTACGACCGAATGCGCGATGGTGTTTCCGCTCATCGCTGCTTCACCCGATTAAGTGCCTTCACATAGATGTTGGCGAGTCCGAACACGGTAACGAAGAGGATGATGGCGAAAGCGGAGGAGAAACCGGTGCGCCACTTCTCGAACGCCTCGCGCTTTAGCGTGATTGACGCGACCTCCGTGGTCGACCCAGGCCCGCCCGACGTGAGCAGGTTGACCATGTCGAACATCTTGAAGTTTTCGATGCCACGGAAGAGCACCGCGAGCATGATGAACGGAAGCGCCATAGGCAGTGTGATCGACCAGAACTGCCGGAACGGCGATGCGCGATCGACTTCGGCTGCCTCGTAGATGTAGTCGGGAATGGAGCGCAACCCGGCGAGACAGATCAGCATCACGTAGGGCGTCCACATCCAGGTGTCGACGATGATGATCGCCCAGGGTGCGAGCTTGACCGAGCCGATCATCTCGAAGGAGGACGGCGGAAGTCCAGTGAAGAAGGAAATGAAGTAATTGAAGCCGCCGATCTGTGGCTGGTAGAGGAACCGCCAGAAATTGCCCACTACTGCCGGCGACAGCATCATCGGGATGAGGATGATGGTCGTCCAGAAGCCGTGGCCGCGGAACTTGCGGTCAATGAGCCAAGCCAGCGTGAAGCCGATGAGCGTCTGCAGCACAATCGTCCAGAAAACGAAATGTGCCGTCGCCTGCATGGCGGCCCAGATGTCCGGGTCGGTCAGGATCGAGTGATAATTGTCGATGCCGACATTGCGGACCGCCGCGTTGGGCCGATTGGCGCGGTA
Source organism: Alsobacter sp. (assembly GCA_049316925.1). Taxonomy (GTDB): domain Bacteria; phylum Pseudomonadota; class Alphaproteobacteria; order Rhizobiales; family Beijerinckiaceae; genus Alsobacter. The sequence goes on from JBMOJG010000160.1 coordinate 6,561, forward strand.
GTTCGTGAAGGAGAGTTGGATCGTCCAGACCAGCGGAAAGATGTTGATCGCCAGCAAAAGGACGATCGTCGGCGCGATGAAGATCCACGCTACCGCACGGTCGGACAGCCCGCGCACCCGTCTTGCCACAGGGGGCGGAGTCGCCGTGGCAGCCCGTTCAGCGAGCGTCTTGGGGGAAAGCGTGCGGTTCATCGCCTGCAATGGTCGATCGATTGTCGGTTTCGGGACATCAGGAGGCCGTACGTGCCGCGGCGAATAGCCCAGCACGCCAGCGC
>JBMOJG010000161.1:0-6828 GCA_049316925.1 Alsobacter sp.
GATTCCAGACGTGCTGTACACCGCGCGCGGCGGCACCACCGACAGCGAGGCGATCTTCCTGGCCGCCTCTGCCGACGGGCTCGAGGCCGATCCGGTCGGCGCCATGGCGCGCACCCTGTCGCGCGTCCGGACCATGATGGCGGACGCCGGGATCGGCCAGGCGCTGCGCTTTACCGCCGCACTGACCGACGGGCGCGACCTCTATGCCTTTCGCTGGTCGACCGACGAACGGCCGGCGACGCTGTACTGGCGCGAGCAGGACGAGTCCCTGGTGATCGTCTCCGAACCGCTCGACCGTGCGCAGGAGGGCTGGCGCGAGGTGCCGCGCGCCTGCGCGCTGGTGGCCCGGCAGGGACACGACGTGACTCTCGATTGCTTGGCCACGGCGATCGCCCGCGCCGCGGCCTGACCGGGGCGACGGCGGCTCAGGCCACCAGACGCTCCGCCACCATGGCGTGCAGGGCGCGGAGGTCGCGGGCAAACAGCCGGATGCCTTCCGCCAGTTTTTCGGTCGCCATCGCGTCCTCGTTGAGGGCGAAGCGGAATGCCGGCTCGCCGGTGGCCAGGCGAGTCGGAGCCTCGGCCGCGGCGGCAACAGGATCGAGCCGGAGGACGAGCGAACCGTCGTCGGCCTGCAGGGCCTCCAGCAGCGCCGGCGCAATGGTCAGACGGTCGCATCCGGCCAGCGCCTCGATCTCGCCGGTGTTGCGGAAGGAGGCGCCCATCACCACCGTGCCGTGGCCGTGGCGCTTGTAATAGGCGTAGATGCGCCGCACCGAGAGCACGCCGGGATCCTCCTCCGGACCGAAGCTGCGGCCCTCGGCCTTGACGTGCCAGTCGAGGATGCGGCCGACGAAGGGCGAGATCAGGAAGGCCCCGGCCTCGGCCGCGGCGGCCGCCTGGGCCAGCGAGAACAGCAGCGTCAGGTTGCAGTCGATCCCCTCGGCCTGGAGGATGGCGGCAGCGCGGATACCCTCCCAGGTCGACGCGATCTTGACCAGGATCCGCTCACGGCCGATGCCGCGGGCCGCATAGGCGGCAATGACCGCGCGGGCCTTGGCGACGGTCGCCTGCGTGTCGAAGGACAGGTCGGCATCGACCTCGGTCGAAACGCGACCGGGCACGATGCGCGTGAGCTCGGCGCCGAAGGACACGGCCAGCCGATCGGCAACGGCCGCGACGACGGCCTCGCGGGACCCGCCTGTGCCGCGTCCCCAGGTCACGGCCTCGTCGACGATGGCCGCATAGGCGGGCATCTGGGCGGCCTTGAGGATCAGGGTCGGGTTGGTGGTGCAGTCGGTGGGGCGGAAGGCGCGGATCGCCTCGATGTCGCCGGTATCGGCAACCACGACCGTCATCGACTTCAGCTGGTCCAGCTTGGAAGGCATCGGCGTCTCCGTGCAGGGCTGTTGCGCCCCGTCGCGTGGTCCCTATCATGGCCGAGGGGCGGCCGGAAACCGGTCACGACGAGGGAGCGGCCTTCCGGTCGGCGGCAGGATGCAGGGCAACGGCCTCTCGCGACGCCCCTTCCGCACGCGTTCGGGCGCAACGCTGTCCTTCACCCGCATGGGCTTCGGCACGGCGCCGCTCGGCAATCTCTACCGTGCGCTGGACGAGACGCAGGCCCGAGATACCCTGGAGGCGGCGTGGGACGTCGGCTGCCGCACCTTCGACACAGCCCCGCAATACGGCCTAGGGTTGGCGGAGACCCGGCTCAACGGCTTCCTGCGGGCGCACCGGGACGAGGCCGTGATCCTGTCGACCAAGGTCGGGCGGATCATGCGGCCCTGCCGGCCCGAGGAGCGCACCGGCATCGGCAAGTTCTTCGATGTGCCGACCCGGCGCGAGCATTACGACTACTCGCATGACGGGGTGCTGCGCTCGTTCGAGCATTCGCTGGAGCGGCTCGGCGTCGACGCGGTCGACATCCTGCTGTGCCACGACGTCGACGCCATGGCGCATGGCTCGCGCGAGGCTTCCGATGCGCGCATCCGCGAGTTCATGGACGGCGGCTACCGCGCCCTGCTGCGGTTGCGCGAGGAGGGCGTCATCCGGGCCATCGGCGCCGGCGTCAACGAGTGGCAGGTGTGCGAGACCCTGGCCCGGCAGGGCGATTTCGACCTGTTCCTGCTGGCCGGGCGCTACACGCTGCTGGAGCAGGAGGCGCTGGAGAGTTTCCTGCCGCTGTGTGTCGACCGGGGCATCGGCATCATGCTGGGCGGGCCCTACAACTCCGGCATCCTCGCCACCGGCCCGCATCCGGGCGCCTTCTACAATTACGAGCCGGCCCCGCCGGATATCCTCGCGCGGGTCGGACGGATCGCCGCCGTCTGCGAGGCCCATGGCGTGGCGCTCGCCGCCGCGGCGCTGGCCTTTCCGCTGGCGCACCCGTCGGTCGTCTGCGTCATCCCGGGCGGACAGACCCCCGACGAGGTGCGCCGCAACGCCGCCACCCTCGACCAGACCATCCCGCCAGGCCTCTGGGCCGACCTGAAGACCGAGGGGCTGCTGCGCGCCGACGCCCCGGTTCCCGCGTAAGGATCCGACCATGCTGAAGGGCCTCGATCCGCTGCTCGGTCCCGACCTGCTGCACACGCTGCGCGCCATGGGGCACGGCAACGAGATCGCCATCGTGGATGCCAATTTCCCGGCGGCGGCCTCCGGTCGACCGGTGATCAGGCTCGACGGGGCCAATGCCGTGGAAGCGCTCGACGCGGTACTGTCGGTGATGCCGCTCGACGATTTCGGGCCGGAGGCCGCCTGGCACATGCAGGTGGTCGACGATCCGACCGCGGGCATGCCGATCTTTGCCGAGTTCCGCAGCACCATCGCCCGCCGGGAAGGATCGCGCTTTACCCTGACAGGCTTGGAGCGCTTCGCCTTCTACGACCGTGCCCGCGCCGCCTTCGCGGTGATCGCCACGGGCGAGCGGCGGCTCTACGGCAATGTGCTGCTGCGCAAGGGCGTGATCCGGCCGCGTGACGCCAAAGCCTGACCGGGCCGTCATCGGCAGGCCGTATTCCGTGGCACATATGCGCGCCATGACGATCCGAATCGACGCCCACCAGCATTTCTGGAACCCGAAACGGGGCGATTACGGCTGGTTGACGCCGGAACTCGACGGTCTCTACCGCGGCTTCGGCCCGGACGATCTGCGGCCGCTGCTGGCGGCGGCCGACATCGGCGGCACGGTGCTGGTGCAGGCCGCCCCGACGCTCGCGGAAACCGAGTACCTGCTCGGCATTGCCGACGCGACCGACTTCGTGCTCGGCGTCGTGGGATGGATCGACTTCGGCAACCCGGCGCATCTCGAGGAGATCGACCGGCTGGCGCGCCATGCCTGCCTGAAGGGCTTCCGGCCGATGATCCAGGACATCGCCGATCCCGACTGGATGCTGAAGCAGAAGCTCGACCCGGCCTTCCGCTCGCTGATCGCCCACGACCTGACCTTCGACGCCCTGACGCTGCCGCTGCACCTCGACCGGCTGCTGGCGCTGGTGTTGCGCTATCCTGCCCTGCGGGTCGTGGTCGACCACGGCTCAAAGCCGGCCATCCGGCGTCAGGAATTCCAGCCCTGGGCTGCCGACATCGCCAGGATCGCGCGCGAGACGACGGCCTGCTGCAAGCTCTCGGGACTGGTCACGGAGGCCAGCCGCGGCTGGACCGCGGCCGATCTGAAGCCCTTCGTCGACCATCTGCTGGCCGAGTTCGGGCCGTCGCGGCTGATGTTCGGCTCGGACTGGCCGGTCTGCACGCTGGCCAGCCACTACCAGCGCTGGGTCGAGACCGCGGACGTGCTCACCGAAGGGTGCAGCGCGGCCGAGCGCCAGACGATCTTCGGCGGCACCGCGGCCGCGTTTTACCGGCTCAAGGTTTGATCAGCACGGACTGCTGATCGTCCGGCGCAACACATCGCGCGGTCCTGGGCTCAGTGCGCCTCGTCCCAGTTGTGGGCGGCTCTTGCGTCCACCTGAAGGGGTACGGCGAGCTGGACGGCCGGGTGCGGCGCGTCGACCATGATGCGGCGGACCACCGGGATGGTGGCCTCCACCTCGCCCTCGGGCAGCTCGAAGACGAGTTCGTCGTGGACCTGCAGCAGCATGCGGGCGGTGAGGCCGGCGGCGGCAAGCGCTGCCTCCATGCGCACCATGGCGCGGCGGATGATGTCGGCCGCGGTGCCCTGGATCGGGGCGTTGATGGCGGCGCGCTCCATGAAGGCGCGCTCGGACGGGTTCTTGGAGGTGATCTGCGGATAGTGCGCCTTGCGGCCGAACAGGGTGGTCACATAGCCGTTCAGCCGGGCAGCGCGCTTTGTCTCCTCCATGTAGTCGCGGATGCCGGGGAAGCGCTCGAAATACTTGCGGATATAGGCACCCGCCTCCTCGCGCGGGATGCCGAGCTGGTTGGCAAGGCCGAAGGCCGAGATGCCGTAGATGATGCCGAAATTGATCGCCTTGGCGCGCCGGCGCACCATCGGGTCCATGCCCTGCACCGGCACGCCGAACATCTCGGAGGCGGTCATGGCGTGGATGTCGATGCCGTCGGCAAAGGCCTGGCGCAGCTGCGGAATGTCGGCGATGTGGGCAAGCACGCGCAGCTCGATCTGCGAGTAGTCGGCCGACAGCAGCCGGTTGCCGGGCGTCGCCACGAAGGCGGTTCGGATGCGCCGTCCCTCCTCGGTGCGCACCGGGATGTTCTGCAGATTGGGCTCCGACGAGGACAGCCGGCCCGTGGTCGTCGACGCCATGGCGTAGGAGGTGTGGACGCGCTGGGTTTGCGGGTGGACATAGCCTGGCAGCGCATCCGTGTAGGTCGACTTGAGCTTGGAAAGCTGGCGCCATTCGAGGATCCGTGCCGGCAGAGCGTGGCCCTGCTCGGCGAGTTCCTCCAGCACCTGCGCGCCGGTCGACCAGGCGCCGGTCGCGGTCTTCTTGGCGCCGGGCAGGCCCATCTTGCCGAACAGGATGTCGCCGAGCTGTTTCGGCGATCCCAGATTGAACGGCTCGCCGGCAAGCCCGTGGATCTCGGCCTCGAGCCGCGCCATGCCCTGGGCGAACTCGCCCGACAGGCGCGACAGGATCTGCCGGTCGATGGCGATGCCGCGCTGCTCCATGCGGCCCAGCACCTCGATCAGCGGGCGTTCCAGTGTCTCGTAAGGTGTTGCCATCGACTCGGCGACGAGGCGCGGTTTGAGGGCGCGCCAGAGCCGCAAGGTCACGTCGGCGTCCTCGGCCGCATAGGCGGTCGCCGTGTCGATGGCGACGCGGGCAAAACCGACGAAGCTCTTGCCGGTGCCGGCCACCTCGCCGAAGGCAATCGGCTTGTGGCCGAGCCATTTCTGCGACAGCTCATCCATGCCATGGCCGTTGCGGCCGGCATCGAGCACATACGACATCAGCATCGTGTCGTCGGCGGGCCAGACGCGGATGCCGTGGCGGGCCAGCACGGACCAGTCATATTTCAGATTCTGCGCCAGCTTGAGGACCGCGGGGTCCTCCAGCAGCGGCTTGAGCCTGGCGAGCGCATCGCGCACCGGGATCTGGCCAGGCAGCAGGTCATTGCCGCCAAACAGGTCGCCCGAGCCCTCGCCACGATGCGCCAGCGGCACATAGCAGGCCTCGCCCGGCGCCACCGCGAGGGAAAAGCCGACGAGGTCGGCCTGCATGGAATCCAGCGACGTGGTCTCGGTGTCGAAGGCGACGACCCCAGAGGCCCGGGCGCGGGCGATCCAGGCATCGAGCCGGTCGAGATCGCGGACAGTCTCGTAGCGCGAGCGGTCGACCGGTATCGCGCCGGCCTCGGCGGCGCGCTGCTCGGCCAGCCCCGCCGGTGTCGGCTCGCCTGTGGTCGACGGTACAGAGGAACCGGATGGGGCTCCCGACGCCGCATCCGCGCCCTGATCCCCGGACGCCGAGCCGGACACCGGGGCACTCCCCCCGACCGTGGCCCAGGCGGTGCCGGCTCCCGGCGCCGCCAGCACGGGATCGGCCTCGACCGTTGCGGGGTCGACCGCATAGGCCTCGCTGACGCGACGGGTGACGGAGCTGAACTCCATCGCCTTGAGGAAGGCGACTAGCCGGCGGGGGTCGGGATCATGCACGCCGATGCTGCCGATCTGCCGGTCGAGCGGGACGAACCGGTCGAGCAGGACCAGCTGGCGGGAGAGCCGCGCCTTGTCGGCATTGTCGACCAGCGCCTCGCGGCGCTTGGGCTGCTTGATCTCGCCGGCCCGGGCGAGAAGCGTCTCGAGGTCACCATATTCGAGGATGAGCTGGGCCGCCGTCTTCACCCCGATGCCGGGTACGCCCGGCACGTTGTCGACCGGATCGCCGATCAGGGCCTGCACGTCGACGACCTTCTCGGGCGGCACGCCGAACTTCTCGACGACCTCGTCGGGCCCGATGCGCTTTTCCTTCATGCTGTCGTACATGGTCACCCCATTGCCGACGAGCTGCATCAGGTCCTTGTCGGAGGCGACGATGGTGGTGGTGGCGCCGGCCTCGCAGGCGAGCCGCGCATAGGTGGCGATGATGTCGTCGGCCTCGTAGCCATCCTGCTCGACGCAGGCGATGTCGAAGGCCTGCACCGCATCGCGGATCAGCTTGAACTGCGGCCGCAGCTCCTCCGGCGGCGCGGGCCGGTGCGCCTTGTAGGCGTCGTAGAGCGCGTTGCGGAAGGTGGTGGCGGAATGGTCCAGCACGACGGCGAGATGGGTCGGCTTCTCGCCCGCGACGCTGTCGCGAAGCAGCCGCCAGAGCATGTTGCAGAAGCCGGCCACGGCGCCGATCGGCAGGCCGTCGGACTTGCGCGTCAGCGGCGGCAGCGCGT
>JBMOJG010000162.1:0-6815 GCA_049316925.1 Alsobacter sp.
CATCAATCCGCTGATGGGCTGGACGAGCTCGTCCGACATGCGCCAGCAGGTGAAGCTGTGGTTCGCCACGAAGGATGAGGCGCTGGCCTATGCGGCGCGCAACGGCATTGCCGCCACAGTGGAGGAGCCCAAGGACCCCAAGCGGCGGCAGATCGCCTATTCGGACAATTTCAAGTTCAACCGCGTCGGCCAGTGGACCCACTGACGCGGCCTGCGTCCCGCCCCGCGTGACCGGGCGCCGCCCTGTCGCGCCGCCGGCCCCGTAGCTCAGCTGGATAGAGCAAGGACCTTCTAAGTCCGAGGTCGCAGGTTCGAGCCCTGCCGGGGTCGCCAACTCCGTCCCTGACTCTGCCTTTGCGGGGCAGGGGTTGGGAAAAGCCGCGGGACCCACTAAGACGCAGGGTGACTTTGTCGGGCAACGCCACCGTGGTCCGTACGTCCCGCCATCGAGGTAGCCGATGTCCACGCCTTCGCCGATCGAGCGGCTGTTCGGCTTCGCCGAAGCCGGGCACGGCCGTGCCCTGGTTCTTCTTCTGGTCGCCTGCTTCGCGCTGTTCGCCCCGGGGTTCGTGACGCTGCCGCCGATGGATCGCGACGAGCCGCGCTTCGCCCAGGCGACGAAGCAGATGCTTGAGACCGGTGACGCGGTCGACATCCGTTTCCAGGGCGAGGCCCGCCACAAGAAGCCGGTGGGCATCTACTGGATGCAAGCCGGCATGGTGGCTGCCGCAGACGCGGCCGGTCTCTCCGATGCGCGCACCACCATCTGGCTCTATCGGCTGCCCTCGCTCATCGGTGCCGTCCTGGCGGTGCTGTTCACCTATCTGGCCGCGGCGGCGCTGACGACGCGGCGGGCGGCCGTGATGGCTGGCCTGCTGATGGCGGCCACGATCCTGCTCGGTGTCGAGGCGCGGCTGGCGAAGACCGACGCCGTGGTCGCGGCCACGGTCACGATCGCCATGGCGGCGCTGGCGCGGGCCTGGATCGAGCGCGACCTGCCCCGTCGCGATGCTTCGCTCGGATGGGCCGCCGCCTTCTGGCTGGCGCTCGGGATCGGGGCGCTGGTCAAGGGACCGATCACCCTGGCGGTGGTCGGGCTGGCCGCCCTTGCGCTCAGCCTCGCCAAGCGCCGGGCCGACTGGCTGCGCCGGCTGCGGCCGCTGGCCGGTATCCTGCTGTTTGTGCTGGTGGTGGCGCCCTGGTTCTTGGCGATCACGCTGAAAAGTGGTGGCGCGTTCTTCGTCGAGGCGGTGGGCAAGGACATGCTCGCGAAGGCGGCCTCGGGACAGGAATCCCACGGCGCACCGCCCGGGACCTATCTGGGCGCGTTCTTAGGTACGGCCTGGCCGCTGGCGCCTTTCGTCCTGCTGGCGCTTCCGTTCGCCTGGCGGGCCCGGCGCGACCCGGCCGTGATGCTGGTGCTCGCCTGGGCGATCCCGATGTGGATCGTGTTCGAGCTGGTTCCGACCAAGCTGCCGCATTACGTGCTGCCGCTGTATCCGGCGCTGGCGATCCTCGTGGCGCTGGCGGCGGAGCGGGGCGCGCTGGCGCTGACCGGCATCTGGCCGCGCGTGGCGATGGCGCTGCTGCCCCTGATTGTCATCGTTCTCGCCGTGGCGGCCGGTGGCGGCCTCTGGTGGCTGGACCGGACCGTGCCATGGTTGGCACTTGCCGCACTCATCCTCGCACTGCTGGCGACCATTCTGGCTCTTGCGGCGCTGTTCGGAGGCCGGGCCGGCACGGCTGCTGTACAGGCCACCCTGGCGTCGGTGGCGGTGGCATGGGGTATCTACGGCTTCGCCATTCCGCTGGCCCAGACGACCGCCCTCAGCCCGCGGCTGATGGCTGCGGCCCAAGCCGTGCCGTGCCGGCCGCAAGCTCTGGCCACGGCAGGCTATCGCGAGCCGAGCCTTGTCTTCCTTGGTGGAACCTCGCTGGAAATGACGGATGGTCCGGGGGCTGCAGCGTTTCTGACGGGTGGTGGCTGCAGGGTCGCGTTCGTTGAAGGCCGGCTTGAGGCCGCCTTCACGGCGGCGGCCGCTGCTGCCGGAACGGTCCCCCGCCTGGTCGGGCGGGTGCAGGGCCTCAACCTCAACGGAGGCCGGCGGATGGATATCGGCGTCTACGCGCAGCAGGGGTCGTGACGATGGATGCTCGGAATGAGGTGCCGCGCTTCAGCGTGGTGGTCCCGGTGCGCAACGAGGAGGGCAATGTCGCCCCGCTCGTCGCGGAGATCGAGGCCGCCTGCTCGCCGGTGGGCCCGTTCGAGTTGATCTACGTGGATGACGGGTCGGGTGACGGCACCGGCGCGGCGCTGGAGTTGCTCGCCGTCGATCGCCCCTGGCTCCGGTGGCTGCGGCATGGCCGGTCCTGCGGCCAGAGCGCTGCAGTGCGAAGCGGCGTCCGGGCTGCACGCGCGCCGGTCTGCGTCACGATGGATGGCGACGGCCAGAACGACCCGGCCTACATCCCGCGCCTTGTGGCCGCGCTGGAGGAGGCCGGGCCGCGGGCCGGACTGGCCGCCGGGCAGAGGCTCGGCCGCAAGGACACCGGCTTCAAGAAACTGCAGTCGCGGGTTGCCAACACGGTACGCAGCTTCGTGCTTGGCGACGGTACCCGTGACACCGGCTGCGGGCTGAAGGCGTTTCGTCGCGATGTCTATCTGGCGCTGCCCTATTTCGACGCGCTGCACCGGTTCATGCCAGCCTTGGTGCGGCGCGAGGGCGCCGATGTGGTGCTGGTCGACGTGGTCGACCGCCCGCGCCTGACCGGTCGGTCGAACTATGGCTTCTTTGACCGGCTGTGGGTCGGCATCATGGACCTCGCCGGGGTCTGGTGGCTGGTGCGGCGGCGGCGGACGGTGCCGCAGGTGACGGAGCAGACCTGATGCTGGTGGCGTTTTCGGAGAGCCTTCGAGACTATCTGTATGACGTGTTTGTCGCGCGCTTCGACCTCTGGCTAGCCTTTGGCCTTGTCGCCCAGTTGCTGTTCACCGCACGCTTTCTGGTCCAGTGGTTCGCCAGCGAGCGAGCCGGGCGCAGCGTCATCCCGCTTGCCTTCTGGTATCTTTCGCTGGCCGGCGGCTCGATGACGCTGGTCTATGGCCTGGTGCGGCGCGAGCCGGTGATCATCCTCGGGCAGGTCACGGCCGTGCTCATCTATGTACGCAATCTGATGCTGATCTTCGCGGATCGGCGCCGGACACGGGACGGCGGCTGACCAGCCGCGTGGTCTCTGACGCGGCCGTCATGGCCTTGCCTCAGTCCATGGCGCGCAGCCGCGCAAACCCCGCATCCAGGTCGGCCTTGAGGTCGTCGAGGTCCTCGAGCCCGATGTGGAACCGCAGGGCTGGCCCCGCCGGTGACCATTGTGTCGCGGTCCGGTAGGTGCGGCAGTCGAACGGCACGACGAGGCTCTCGAACCCGCCCCACGAATAGCCCATGCCGAACAGCGACAGATTGTCGAGAAACGCTGCCAGCGACTTCTGAGATGTTGGTTGAAGAATGACCGAGAAAAGCCCTGAACTACCAGAAAAATCTCGCTTCCATATTGCGTGGCCGGGATGCGATTCCAGCGCCGGATGCAAGACGGTGTGGACCTCCGGGCGTGCGCCATCCAATGGGCCATGTCGAGGGCCTGGCGCTCGTGTTCCCTGAGCCGTAGCGCCATGGTGCGCATGCCGCGGAGCGCCAGGAACACGTCCTCGGGGCCGGCGCAAATCGCCATGGAGTCGAATGTCTCGCGCAGCCTCGGATACCAGGCCGGTGTCGCTGACGTCATCCCGAGCAGAAGGTCGGAGTTCCCGGAGAGATATTTGGTTCCGGCCTCGATGCAGATGTCGACTCCGCGCTCATGGGGCGGAAATAACAGCGGCGTCGCCCAGGTGTTGTCCATGATGACGACGGCGCCGCGGGCATGCGCGACTTCAGCGATGGCCGGCACGTCCTGCATCTCGAAACTCTGCGACCCAGGCGCCTCGGTGAAGACGGCGGCGGTCTCGGGCCGGAACAGGTCAGCGATTCGAGCCCCGACCACCGGATCGAAATAGGTGGTCGTCACGCCGAAGCGGGCGAGGATCGTGTCGCAGTAGTGGCGCGTCGGCCGGTAGACGCTGTCGGTGACGAGGATGTGGTCCCCCGCCTTCAGGCAGCACTGCAGGGCGACGACGATCGCCGCCAGGCCAGACGGCGTCAGCACCGTCCCACCGGCGCCGGCGAGAGATGACCATGCAGTCTCCAGGGCCTCGATCGTCGGCGTCCCCTTGGTGCCGTAGACGTATCGGCTGCGCCGGTGGGTGATGTCGTCGAGGGTCGGGTAGAGGACCGTCGAGCCACGGTAGATCGGCGCATTGACGAAGCCGAACTGCTCCTCGGGGTTGCGTCCGGCATGAACAAGGCGGGTGCGGGTGCCGAGCCGGTCAGCAATCTTGGGCGTCATCTTTTTCATGGTCAATCCGGAACCGTGGCAGGCGGGAATGCAAGGACATTGGCACCGCCAGTCCGGCCGGCGTCAAGGAGAAGGGCCGCGCACCGACAACCGGAACTGCCCAAGGCTTGACCAGCCACTTAAAGTCACATGTGATGCGGTCATGCTGCCTGACGAGGCCCACCAAGGGGCCTGACCCGGGCGTGCGGCCCCCGGACGGGGCGTGGGATGGAGTGGGAGCTCAAACCATATGAAAAAGATCCTCGTGACTCTGGCTGTCGGCGCAGCCGCCATCGTCGCCGCCGGCGCCGCCTCGGCGCAAACCCTCGACAAGGTGAAGCAGAAGGGCTTTCTGCAGTGCGGATCGAACACCGGCCTCGCAGGTTTCGGCGTTCCGGACGAGAAGGGCGTGTGGACGGGCCTCGACGTCGATGTCTGCCGCGCGATTGCCGCAGCCATCTTCAACGATGCCACCAAGGTGAAGTACGTGCCGCTGTCCTCCAAGGACCGCTTCACGGCGCTGCAGTCGGGCGAGGTCGATGTCCTCGTCCGCAACTCGACCTGGACGCTTTCTCGCGATACGTCGCTCGGCCTGAACTTCACGGGCGTCAATTACTATGACGGCCAGGGGTTCATGGTCCGCAAGAAGCTGAACGTGAACTCGGCGCTCGAGCTCAACGGCGCTTCGGTCTGCACCCAGCAGGGCACCACCACCGAACTCAACCTCGCCGACTTCTTCCGCGCCAACAAGATGAAGTACGAGGTCGTTGCCTTTGCGTCTTCCGACGAGACGATCAAGGCCTATGACGCCGGCCGCTGCGATGCCTTCACGACGGATGCCTCGGGTCTCTATGCCGAGCGCCTCAAGCTGGCAAACGCCAATGACCACGTGGTTCTGCCCGAGATCATCTCCAAGGAACCGCTGGGTCCGGCGGTCCGCCACGGCGACGACCAGTGGATGGATATCGTCAAGTGGGTTCATTTCGGCATGCTCAACGCCGAGGAACTGGGCGTCAGCAAGGCCAATCTCGACCAGATGCTGAAGTCCGAAAATCCCGAGGTGAAGCGGCTGCTCGGCACCGAGGGCAAATTCGGTGAAGCTCTTGGCCTGCCCAATGATTGGGTGGTGCGCATCGTTCGCCTCGTCGGCAATTACGGCGAGTCGTTCGATCGCAATGTCGGCGAGGGCTCTCCGCTGAAGATCAAGCGCGGCCTCAACGCGCTGTGGAACAAGGGCGGCCTGCAGTACGCTCCGCCGGTTCGCTGAAAAAAAAGAGGGTGGGGCCGAACTGGCCCCTCCCTTGCTTCTCTCATTCGCGGAGAGGCAAAAGCCCCCGCGGGCATCACACATATTGGAGGGGATCCATGAAATTCGCAGTCGTCGCAGCAGCGGCGTTCGCCATCGCATCTGTCGCCGCGCCGGCCTCGGCGCAGACGCTGAAGAAAGCACAGGACCGAGGCCAGCTGCTGTGCGGCGGTTCCACCGGCCTTGCCGGGTTCGGCCTTCCCGACGACAAGGGCGTCTGGAAGGGCATCGACGTCGATTACTGCCGCGCCATCGCAGCGGCAATCTTTAACGATGCGACCAAGGTCAAGTTCGTTCCGCTGTCAGCGAAGGATCGGTTCACGGCGCTGCAGTCGGGCGAGGTCGACGTGCTGATCCGCACGACGACCTGGACCCTGTCGCGCGATACTTCGCTTGGCCTGAACTTCGCCGGCATCAATTACTTCGACGGTCAGGGCTTCATGGTTCGCAAGAAGCTCGGCGTGAAGTCGGTGCTGGAGCTTGCCGGCGCTTCGGTGTGCACCCAGCAGGGCACCACCACGGAGCTGAACCTCGCCGACTATTTCCGCGCCAACAAGATGAAGTACGAGGTCGTTGCGTTTGCCTCCAACACCGAGACGGTGAAGGCCTATGAGGCGGGCCGCTGCGATGCGTTCACGACCGACTCCTCGGGTCTTTATGCCGAGCGCCTGACGCTCTCGAACCCCGACGAGCATATCGTTCTGCCCGAGATCATCTCGAAGGAGCCGCTTGCCGGTGTCGTCCGCCACGGTGACGACCAGTGGCTCGACCTGGTGAAGTGGGTCCACTACGCGATGCTGAACGCCGAGGAGCTTGGCGTGACCCAGGCCAATCTCGACGCGATGCTGAAGTCGGACAATCCCGAGATCAAGCGCCTGCTTGGCACCGAGGGCAAGTTCGGCGAAGCGCTCGGCCTGCCCAACGACTGGGTCGTCCGGATCGTCAAGCATGTGGGCAACTACGGCGAGGCGTTCGAGCGCAATGTCGGCGCCGGCTCGCCTCTCAAGATCGCGCGTGGAGCGAACGCCCTGTGGAACAAGGGCGGCCTGCAGTACGCCCCTCCGGTGCGCTGATCGAAACCGAC
>JBMOJG010000163.1:0-6774 GCA_049316925.1 Alsobacter sp.
CTCGCCCGGCCTGCCGGCCGGCTTGGCCACGATGGTGACGCCGGGCGCGTCCACCGGCACGGCGCAGCAGACGGCAAAGCGCGCATCCTCCGGCGTATGGGTGCGGCACGGCATCACCAGAAACTCGTGCATGTAGGGCGCGCCGGTGACGATCGCCTTGGTGCCGCGGATGACGATGCCGTCCGGCCGCCGCTCGCTCACATGCACATAGACATCCGGATTGGCCTGCAGCCCCGGCCGCAGCGAGCGGTCGCCCTTGGCGTCCGTCATGGCGATGCCGAGCGCCAGGTCCTCCTGCTGCACCCGGTGCAGATAGGCGAGGAAGCGCTGATGCCGGTCGGTGCCATGGGCCGCATCGATGCGACGGGTCGCCTGGAACAGCCCGTTCAGTGCGTCATGCGCCAGGTAGCGCTGGGCGCAGCCCGATTCCTGGCAGACAAGCCGCACCGCCTCCAGCTTGGCGATCAGGTCCGCGGCGGTCTCGTCGATATGCAGCATGCGGTTGACGGTCCGCCCGCTCGTGCCCTGCCGCGCCGTCATCAGCCCGCTGTGGGTGGGATGGTGGGCGAACCCATAGGTCACTCCCACCCCGGCGATGCCCGGCGCCAGCAGCGGTTCGTCGGCGACGCTCTCCACCGCCTGGCCGTTGATGAACACGCGCGGCCGGTACCGGCGCAGCGAGTCGCGATAGTCGGCAGCGGTCATCAGCATGGCGGGCCTCCCGGTTGCCGGACGATTTGAACGCTGTTAGAAAAATCGTCAAGCAAAAGCGTGATCCATGACCCAGACCGAAACCGGCCGCCGCCGACGCCGGGCCGTCGGCGATTTCCGCCGCGGCCTGATCCTCGATTCGGCCCGCGCGGTGTTCGAGACCGAGGGTCTGGAAGGCGCCTCGCTGCGCGCCATAGCGGCGGCGGCCGGCTACACGCCGGCGGCGCTTTATTTCCACTTCGACAGCAAGGAGGCGCTCTACGCCGCGGTGCTGGCCGACTCGCTGGCCGCTTTGGGCGCCGCGGTCGACGCAGCGGTCGCATGCGAAACGGCGCCGGGTCGCAGGCTCGCCGTAGCGGCTTTGGCGTTCTACGATTTCTACGCCGCCAACCCGCGCGACCTCGAGCTCGGTTTCTATCTGTTTCGCGGCGGCATGCGCCCGCGCGGCCTTGGCCGCGACAGGGACCGCGCGCTGAACGGCGCCCTGCAGGCCGCGCTCGCCCCCATCGGCCATGCCGCCGAGGCCCTCGGCCAGCCTCCGGACAGGGCCGCTGCCATCATCGCCGAGCTGTTCGCCCATGCGACGGGACTGCTGCTCCTGGCCCACACCCGCCGCATCCGCCTGTTCGGGCTCGATCCGCGCGGCCTCATGGCCCGCCAGGTCGACCGCATCCTGTCCGAGATCGCTCCGGAGGCCACGCCATGCTGACCCTCGACCGTCGCCGCTGCCAGCTCATGGTCATCGACTTCCAGTCCCGGCTGATGCCCGCCATTGCCGAGGGCGAGGCGGCGGTCGCCAATGCCCTCCGGCTGATCCGCGCCGCGCAGCTGCTGGAGGTGCCCGCCTGCGTCACCGAGCAGAACCCCGCCGGCCTCGGCCATAGCCTGCCGGAGATCACCACGGCCGGGCTGCCGACCCTTTCGAAGATGCACTTCGACGCGACCCGCGCCGAAGGCTTCGCGACCCTGCTGACCGCCGGGCGCGACGACATCGTCGTCACCGGCTGCGAGGCCCATGTCTGCGTGCTGCAGACCGTGCTCGGCCTGCTCGATCGCGGCCTGCGCGTTCACGTGGTGGCGGATGCCATCGGCTCGCGCCGCGTGCAGAACCGCAAGGCCGCGCTGGCGCGGATGGCGCGCCATGGCGCCGGCATCGTCACCACCGAGATGGTGGTGTTCGAGTGGCTGGAGGACGCCAGCCATCCGCGTTTCCGCGAGGCCGTCGCGCTGATCAAGTGACGCCGGGCACCGGCTCGTCCGGCGCGCCGGCAGGCCGTCCCCGCAGGAAGGCGAAGTCGCAGCCCTCCTCGGCCTGCAGCACCGTGTCGAAATAGAGCTGCGCATAGCCGCGCTCCGGCCGTGGCGGCGGCACCCACGCGGCAGCACGCTCGGCCAGCGTCGCCGCGTCGACCAGGAGGTCGAGCCGCCCGGCCGCGACGTCGAGCACGATCCGGTCGCCGTCACGCACTAGCGCCAGCGGCCCGCCGGCAGCGCATTCCGGGCTGACATGCAGCACGATGGTGCCGAAGGCCGTGCCGCTCATGCGCGCGTCCGAGATCCGCACCATGTCGCGCACACCCGCTTCCGCCAGCTTGCGCGGGATCGGGAAGGCACCGGCCTCCGGCATGCCGGGCGCCCCCTTCGGGCCGGCATTCTGCAGGACCAGAACGTCGCCCGCACCGACATCGAGGTCCGGATCGTCGATCCGCGCGGCGAGATCCTCCAGCGACGTGAACACAACCGCCCGCCCCTCGTGGCGCAGCAGTGCCGGCGTCGCCGCCGCCTGCTTGATGATCGCCCCGGCCGGCGCCAGGCTGCCGCGCAGCACCCGGATCCCGCCGCCGCGATGCACCGGATCGGCAGCGCTGCGCACCACCGTCTGGCCCCAGTCGGCCGGTGCATCGGCCATCTCGGCGCCGAGCGTCCGGCCGGTGACGGTGAGGCAGGTGGTGTCGAGTTGTTCCGCGAGTGCGCGCAGCACCGGCGCCAGCCCGCCGGCGCGGTGGAGATCCTCCATGTAGTGCTGGCCAGACGGCTTCAGGTCGACCAGCACCGGGGTTTCCCGACCCATCTGGTCGAAGGCCTCGAGATCGACCGGAAGACCGAGCCGTCCGGCGATCGCCGTCAGGTGAATGAGCCCGTTGGTCGAGCCGCCGACGGCCTGCAGCACGCGTAGCGCGTTGGCGAAGGCCGGCGCCGTCATCACCTGCGATGGCCGCAGCTGCTCGCGGGCAAGCCCGACCGCCCGCGCGCCCGTCGCCTCGGCGTGGCGCAACCGGTCGGCATCCACCGCCGGGATCGCCGCGCCGCCCGGCAGCATCATGCCGAGCGCCTCGGCCGCCAGCGCCATGGTGCTTGCCGTCCCCATCACCATGCAGGTGCCGGCGCCGGGTGCCAGCCGTCCGCCGATGGCGGCGATCTCGTCACCGTCGATCACGCCGGCCCGGTGCTGCGCCCACAGCCGCCGGCAATCCGTGCAGGCGCCGAGCCGCTCGCCTTTGTGGCTGCCGGTCATCATCGGGCCGGTGACGGTGAGGATGGCCGGCACATTGGCGCTGGCCGCGCCCATCAGCAGCGCCGGTACCGTCTTGTCGCAGCCGCCGACCAGCACCACCGCGTCCATCGGCTGGGCGCGGATCATCTCCTCGGCGTCCATCGCCATCAGGTTGCGCAGGAACATGCTGGTTGGGTGGGAGAAGGATTCGTGCACCGACACCAGCGGGAACGGGATCGGCATACCCCCCGCCAGCATGACGCCGCGCGAGATCGCCGCGATCAGGTCCGGCACGTTGCGGTGACAGGCATTGTAGCCGGACGCCGTATCGGTAATGCCGATGATCGGCCGCGCCAGCGCATCGTCCGAATAGCCCATTGCCTTGATGAAGGCGGTGCGCAGGAACAGCGAGAACCCGGCATCGCCATACTGCGCCAGGCCCTTGCGCATTCCTGTCGGCTCGTCTGCCATGCCGTGCTCCCGCTGCCCGCGCGTTTGGGTTCCTGCTCTGCCCGCAATCGCATCGGCAAAGCAGCAGCTGTCAAGCCGCCGGGTCGGCAGCGATCACCAGCTCGAAGGTCATCAGCACCGGATTGTCGCTGCGCAGCAACCGGCCGGTGGCGACGCCGCCGGTGTAATCGACGAGGCCGACTGGAAGCGTCGCCATGGGTGCCCCGTCGGGTCCGGGTCCCACCTGGCCTCCGGCCAGATAGACCTCGGTGGCGAAGGGCTCGACGACGGTGCCGTCCTCCATCCGCGCCCCGATCGTGCTGCCGACCCCGCCATGGATCGCCGCCGCGGCCAGTCCGCGCGCTGCACAGAACATCGCGATGGCTCCGGCCAGGTCCTGGTTTGGCCGCAGCCGCAGCGCGAACGCCCGCCGGTCCGTGACAGGCGCCGTGCGCGGCGCGGGCACCGGCTCGAACAGCGTGAAGTTCGTCTCCGCGTCTGCGCAGGCGGTGAAGACGGCCCCGTCGACGCCGAGGGCCGGCACGGTGACGTCCTCCGCCACCACAGTCTCGGCCGGAAGCAGGTGCCCGCCGTGCAGCACTCCATCCGCCTCATGCCATAGCGCGTGGGCGTGGAAGAACGGCGCCCCGTCGCGCCGACCCTGCGTCAACGCGCCACCGCCGATCCGACAAACGCCCTGAGACCGGAAGACGGCGCTGTAGAAGGCCGCGTTCTCGCCGGTCTCCGACAGGGCCGGCATCACATAGGCGAACGGCCCCAGGGCGACGCCCTCGAGGGTCACGACCCCGCCGGCAAAGCCCCGCGCCGCGAAACCGTCATGGATGGCATCGACGAGCCGCGCCCCGGCCCGCAGCGGCAGCATCATCGGCAGGCCGCGCCCCTCGACGGCGACGATGCGCTGCGCCGGTGCGGGTCCCGGCTGGGCAATGTGGCGCGGCACGCTCACGGCGCAGGCCCGGCCGCCGGCGGGATCACGCCGCGCGCCTCGAGCTGGTCGCGCACCATGCGCTTGGGCACCTTGCCGTAGCCCGACTTCGGCAGCGCCTCCCAGAACACGAAGCGCCGCGGCAGCTTGTAGCGCGCCAGCTTCGGCCCCAGGAAGGCGGCCATCGCCTCCTCGCTCGGCGCGCTCCCGGCGCGCGGCACGCAGACCGCGATGCCGACCTCGCCCCAGATCGGGTCCGGCACCCCCACCACCGCCACCTCGTCAATGTCGGGATGGGTGAGGATCGTCTCCTCGATCTCGCGCGGATAGATGTTCGAGCCACCCGAGATGTACATGTCCGATGCCCGGCCGGTGATGTAGACGAAGCCCTGCGCGTCCATGTGGCCGAGATCGCCGGTGCGGAACCAGCCATCGCGGAACGCCTTGGCATTGGCGTCTTCATTGTCGAAATAGCCGGCGAACACCGCCGGCCCGACGACGCAGATTTCGCCGGTCTCGAACGGCGCCAGCTCGGTGCCGCTGTCATCCTGGATCGACACCTGCATGCCGGTGCGCTCGAACCCGCAGGTGCCGGGCCGAGCCTGCGGCCCGTCTTCCGGATCATGCAGGGCCGAGGGCAGCACCGTGATGTTGCCCGTCACCTCCCCGAGGCCGAAATACTGCACGATCACCGGGCCCAGCCGGCGCAGCGCCGTCTTCTGGTCCTCGCGATACATCGGCGCGCCGGCATAGATCACGAACCGCAGCGACGTGTGGTCGTGCCGGTCGGCCGCCGGGTGCTCGGCCAGCATCTTCAGGATCGTCGGCACCGTGAACAGGTTGGTGACCCGATGGCGGGCGATCAGCCGATAGGCCTCCTCGATGTCGAAGCGGTCGCCCGGCAGCAGCACCGTCGCGGCGCCGCGCGCCGCCTGCACGAGCTGGTGCACGCCGGCGCCGTGGCTGAGCGGCGCCACCACCAGTGACACGTCGGTTTCGGTGGTGCCGGGCATCAGGTCGGCCAGATGGTTGGTGACGACGAAACCCATCTGGCCGTGGGTGAGTACGGCCGCTTTCGACCGCCCCGTCGTGCCGGAGGTGAAGAAGAACCAGCACGGATCATCGTGGTCGACCGCCATGTTGGGCACGGCGCGCCCGAGGTGTGCCTCGATCCTGTCGGCGACGCTGGCCTCGCCGAAATCACCCTCTTCGCCGATCCGCCAGGTGAACGCCACCGCCGGCGCCATGCGGGCGACCGTCGCCGCATGGTCGGGAAACGCGCCGTGGCACAGGAACGCTGTTGCTCCCGAATGCACGGCGAGGTGCACGATCTCGTCCGGCATCAGCCGGAAATTGGTCGGCACCCACACGGCACCGAGCCGGAACGCCGCAAACATCGACCAGAACATCTCGTCGCAGTTCTTGGCGTGGACCAGGATCCGGTCGCCCTTGCCCACACCGCGCTCCGCCAGTGCCGCGGCCAAGGCCGACACGGCGGCGTCGATCGCCGCCCAGGTCCAGCTCCGCTCGCCCCAGATCAGCCCGGGGCGCTCGGGAAACCGCCGCGCGTTCTGGGTGAGCATGTGGGCGAGGTTCATCACCCGCCGGCTCATCGGCACGACGCCGCCACGCGACGCAACGACGGGTGCGGGTGCAGTCCCGGTCATCCTGGGGTCCTCCGTCGATCGTTCCCTTCCGGCAGGAGGCATGTGCCGTGGCCGATCCTTGGCCTGACAGAACAACCAGGCCGGGCGGTTCGTCAATCGCCCTGCTCCGCCCCGTCATCGTGTGGCGGCAGCACCCGCAGCGGCACCGACAAGCGCTTGACCTCGCAATCCTCCGCCGTGCCGGTTTCCCACATCAGCATGGCGCAGCGTGCCGCCGTGCCGAGCGCGACCAGCGGCACGTGCCAGGTACCCGGCGCATAGACGATCCCGGTGCCCGCCGGCACAACGAAGGCCCGCGCTTGCGCGACATCGGGACCACCGTCGGCGCCAGAAGGCGCCACCACGGCCAGCAGCGCTTCGCCAGCCATGGGCACGAACAGCTGCGCGCTCCGGACATGGCGCTCGAACTCGCTTGTTTCGACCGGCCAGGCCGACGCGGAGATTGCATAGACCGCCAGCACCGGCGCCACCGCGCCGGTGTCGTGCACCAGCCCGGCGACACCGTC
>JBMOJG010000164.1:0-6763 GCA_049316925.1 Alsobacter sp.
CCGGCCTTGCCCGCATTCAACCCCTGGTGCCAATCGACGTCGCGGCCAATTTCACCGCCATGAACAACGCTATTGATTCCATGAATGCCGACGGCGCCACGAATGTGACGATTGGCCTCACCTGGGGCCTGACGGCCATCTCACCCGGGGCACCCCTGTCGGGCGGCGCCACCTTCGGATCGCCGGACGTGAAGAAGTTCATCATCATGCTGACGGACGGCGACAACACCCGTAACCGCTGGACGCCGGCAAACTGGGTGCCCTACCAGCCGCAGATCGACACGCGGACGACGCTGGCCTGCAACACCATCAAGACCCCGGCCAACGGCATCACGCTCTACTCGATCCGCGTGATGGACGGGAACGCCGGCCTCCTGCAGGCCTGCGCCTCGAGCCCTGCCAAATTCTTCGACGTGATGAACGCCAGCGACCTGAACGCGGTATTCCAGAAGATCGCCGACGAACTGACCGCCATCCGTCTGTCCGCGTGACGCGGGCCCCACGCACGGGCGCGCCGACCGGTGCGCCCTGTCAGGCAGCGAGGCTTGCGAACAGGCCGCGGCCGTCGGTGCCGCCGACCAGCGGATCGATCAGGTTCTCGGGATGCGGCATCATCCCCAGGATCGTGCGGCCCGGTGAATAGATGCCGGCGATGGCGTTGATCGAGCCGTTCGGATTGGCCGCCCCACCGACGACGCCATCAGCGTCGCAATACCGGAAGGCGACCAGCCCGTCGCCCTCCAGCCGGGCAATGGTGGCGTCATCGGCTACGTAATTGCCTTCGCCATGGGCGATGCACACCTCGACCACCTGGCCCGCCGCATAGCGGCGCGTGAAGACCGTGTCGGCCCGCTCGACCCGCAGATGCTGCATCCGGCAGGCGAACTTCAGCCCGGCATTCCGCATCAGCACGCCCGGCAGCAGGCCGGATTCGACCAGGATCTGGAACCCGTTGCAGATGCCGAGCACCAGCCCGCCGCGGGCCGCATGGCCGCGAACCGCGTCCATGATCGCGGCGCGGCCCGCAATGGCACCACAGCGCAGATAATCGCCATAGCTGAAGCCCCCCGGCAGCACGACCAGGTCGGTCCCGGCCGGCAGCACCGGATCCGCGTGCCACGCATAATGCGGCTCGTGTCCGGTCACGTCGCGCAGCGCGCGGCCGACATCGCGCTCGCGGTTCGAGCCGGGGAAGACGACGACGGCGGCTTTCATGACGACCTCCGGTGCGCTGGCGCGCTCAGGCGAACTCGATCCGCCAGTTCTCGATCACGGTGTTGGCGAGCAGCCGTTCACAGGCGGTCTTCAGGGCGGCCTCGGCGGACGCGTGGTCGGTGCCGGCCAGTTCGACCTCGAACACCTTGCCCTGCCGGACGCTGTCGACGCCCTCGACGCCGAGCGAGCGCAGTGCGCCCTCGATGGCCTTGCCCTGCGGGTCGAGCACGCCGGTCTTCAGGGTGACGATGACGCGGGCTTTCATGGCATGTCCTCCGGCGCGGCCGATGACTATCGCGATAGAGGCTTGGCGCCGCTGCGGCAAGAGCGACGTGGCAAGCGTCGCGCGGCCATGAAAAAGGCCCGCATCGCGGGCCTTCTCCGCTGGGCCCTGAGGCGCGGCTACTGCACCAGCTTCGGCCCGCCGGTGGTGAGGCGCTCGTTCTCGGCGATGATGCCGAGGCGACGCGCCACCTCGGTGTAGGCCTCGACCAGCCCGCCGAGGTCGCGCCGGAAGCGGTCCTTGTCGAGCTTGTTGTTGGACTTGATGTCCCACAAGCGACAGCTGTCCGGCGAAATCTCGTCAGCGACGACGATCCGCATGAGATCGCCCTCCCACAGGCGTCCGCATTCCATCTTGAAATCGACGAGACGGATGCCGACGCCGAGGAACAGCCCCGACAGGAAGTCGTTGACGCGGATCGCCAGCGCCATGATGTCGTCGATCTCCTGCGGCGTCGCCCAGCCGAAGGCGGTGATGTGCTCTTCCGACACCATCGGATCATTCAGCGCATCGTTCTTGTAATAAAACTCGATGATCGAGCGTGGCAGCTGCGTGCCCTCCTCGATGCCGAGTCGCGTGGCGAGCGATCCCGCCGCAACATTGCGCACGACGATTTCCAGCGGCACGATCTCGACTTCACGGATCAGCTGCTCGCGCATGTTCAGCCGGCGGATGAAGTGCGTCGGCACGCCGATGTCGTTGAGGTGCTGGAAGATGTATTCGGAGATGCGATTGTTCAGCACGCCCTTGCCGTCGATCACCTCGTGCTTCTTGGCGTTGAAGGCTGTCGCATCGTCCTTGAAATGCTGGATCAGCGTGCCCGGCTCGGGGCCCTCATAGAGGACCTTGGCCTTGCCTTCGTAAATCCGACGGCGGCGGTTCATCGGCGTGTACCGTGGCTTGAGGAAATCCATTGGGACGGAAGTGGCTCCCCTGGGGAGAACGTCCGCGGCGGGCATGCGGGCGGAGCGGTGCGATTCGAGGCGAGTCCGCCGGGCGCCCGAACGCAGAACCTAGCCGATCGGACCCCCGAGCACAACGAAAGAGCGGAGGCGCACCGGTCTCGGCGTCCACTCCACCCGACGCCAATATGATGACCCCGGGCGCACGCGCAAGTCGGAGGCTGCCATATGGCAAATAGCGAGCTGCATCGCTATATCGTGCCCGCATGCGGATCGGGTGCGACGTCACCCTGTTTTTCGAGAGGGCTCCATGACCACCTTCGACAAGCGCGAGGAAGGCTTCGAGCGCAAATTCGCGCACGACGAGGAACTGAAGTTCAAGGCCACGGCCCGCCGCAACAAGATGCTGGGGATGTGGGCCGCGGCAAAACTCGGCAAGGAGGGCGCAGACGCCGATGCCTATGCCAAGTCCGTGATCCTGGCCGACTTCGAGGAGGCCGGCGACGACGACGTGCTCCGCAAGGTCAAGGGCGACCTCGCGGCAGCCGGCATCGAAATGACCGAGCCGCAGGTGCGGGCCGCCATGACCGAACTGATGGCCAAGGCCATCGACGACGTCCAGGCGGGCCGCTGAACCTGAAGGTTCTTTCGCCATAGGGCATGCGCGGGTCTGCCGCGCCTGCCGTGGCTCTTGCTCCAGCTCTGCCGATCCCCCTAGTCTGACGGGTGCGACCGCGATGAACGCGGCGCCTGTGATGCTTGGACCCGCCGCGGTCCACGGGGGACGCCCATGCCTGCCACCACTTCCTTCGCCGCCCTTTCGCGCTCGATCGGCAAGGGCACCGGCTCCGGCCTGCTGACAGGCTGGATCGGCATTGCCGATCCGCTCGTCGCGTCCGTCATTGCCCGCGAGGCCTTCGACGCCGTGACGCTCGACATGCAGCACGGCTTTGTCGACATCGCCACGGCCGTGAATGGCATTGCCCAGGTCGCCTTGGCCGGCAAGCCGGCGCTGGTGCGCATTCCGGTCGGCGATTTCGCTGCCGCCTCCCGGGTTCTCGATGCCGGGGCCTCCGGCATCATCGCCCCGATGGTCAACTCGGCCGAAGACGCCCGCCGGCTGGCCAGCTTCACCAAGTTCCCGCCGCTTGGCGAGCGCAGCTGGGGCCCGGCCATCGCCCTGAACATCTCCGGCATGTCGGTGCCGGAGTATCTGGCCCAGGCCAACGCCCATGTGGTCACCATCGCCATGGTGGAGACGCGTGAGTCGCTTGCCGCCCTCGACGAGATCCTGGCCGTGCGGGGCATCGACGGCGTGCTGGTCGGCCCGTCCGACCTGTCGATCACGCTGTCGAACGGGGCCCATGTGGACGCCTCCCATGCCGACGTCGATCGCGCGCTTGACCATGTGGCGGCGCGCTGCAAGGCGCACGGCAAGGCGGCCTGCACCTTCGCCCTGTCGGGCGACCGGGCCCGCGACCTCATCCGCCGCGGCTATGACCTCCTCGCGATCGGCAACGACATCATGCAGATGCGCGCCGGCTGCAAGGCGGCGATCGACGCGGCACGCCGGCCCTGAGCGGTCAGCGTCCCGGCGCCTCGCCGGCCGGCTGTTCGGGGACGCCCAGCGCCTCGGCCAGCCGGCGCAGCGCCGAACCGGGCCGCAGCGGCTTCTGCTGGCTCTCGTGCGGCGCCCAGCCCGACAGCCAGACGATCTCGAACGTCGCCCGCACCCGGCCGTCGGGGTCTGAAAAGCGCGCGCCATAGATTTCAGCCGCCCGCAGCAGCGTCGCCCGGTGCAGCGGCTGCCGGCGCCGCGCAATCAGCGCATTCGTCGCCCCCATGGCGCGGAGGTCGCGCATCAGCGCCAGCGCGTCCCCATAGCGCACCACCACGCTGTCGACATCCGTCACCGGCAGCGCGAAGCCGGCCCGCTGCAGCAGCGCACCCATGTCGCGGACATCGGCGAAGGGCGACACATGCGGACTGGCCCCACCCTCGACCTCGCTCTCCGCCTCGGTCAGGGCCTGCCGGAGTTCGCCGAGGGTCGCACCGCCCGCCAGACAGGCGACGAACAGTCCGTCGGGCCGCAGGGCCCTGCGCACCTGCACCAGCGTCCCCGGCAGGTCGTTGACCCCCTGCAGCGCGAACAGCGAGGTCACGAGATCGAGACTTTGCTCGGCAAGGGGCAGCGCCTCCTCGTCACCGACGAGGCCGAGCCAAGCCGGATCCGGTGCCCCGTCGGCAACGGGAGCGAGCCGCAGGACCATGTCGACCTGGCCGCCACCCACCAGGGTCCGGGCGGCGTGGCGGGTCGGGGTTCCCAGATCGAGCCCCACCGGAAAGCGCCGCAGCACCGCTGACAGGCGACCGCCCAGTTCTTCGGCGGCGCGCGCCACGAGAAAATCGGCGCCCGATGCGCCTTCGCGCAGCGCCCGCGCAAGCCTGCGCCGGGCGAGGGAGCGGTCGAACAGCTGCGGTGCGGCCATGGCGCCCTCCAGGTCGGTCGGCGCGTTATGGGGCGACTGTCCCTGCGCGTCAAAGATGTGCTGCCGCAGGCGTTGCGTCGGATTAGCCTGCCGGCATGCGCGCTTTGGTGCCGGTGTTGTCGTCCCTTGGCCGCCAGGCTGGCGCACTGGCCGGAGCGGCCCTCGACCTGATCTATCCGCCGAGCTGCATCGGCTGCACCGGCGCGATCGACCGGCCGCATGCGCTCTGTCCGTCCTGCTGGCGTGGCCTTCCACTCATCGAAAAGCCCTGGTGCGAGCGGCTGGGTACGCCCTTCGCCGTCGACTTCGGCGGCCCACTGCTGTCGCCCGCCGCCATGGCCGATCCGCCGGCCTATGGGCGGGCCCGGGCCGTTGCCCGCCATGACGGGCTGGCCCGCGACCTTGTCCTGCGCCTGAAGTACGGCGACCGGCTCGATCTTGCCCGGGCCATGGGGGCCTGGATGGCCCGCGCCGGAGCTGAACTCCTCGCAGACGATCCCGTGCTGGTGCCCGTTCCCCTGCACCCGATCCGGCTGTGGCGGCGGCGCATGAACCAGGCTGCGCTGCTCGCCAATGCCGTCGCCCGGGCTCATGGCCGGACAACGGTGGTCACCGCCCTGGCGCGCCGGCGCGCCACGAGGCCCCAGGTCGGGCTGACGAGGCCCGAACGCGCCCGCAACCTGCAGGGCGCCTTCGCCGTCCCGACACAGGTTTCGGCGTCGATTGCCGGGCGTCGGGTCGTGCTCGTCGACGACGTGGTCACCACCGGTGCAACCGTCAATGCGGCGGCGCGGGTGCTGCTGCGGGCCGGTGCGGCCGCCGTCGATGTGCTCAGCTTCTCGCGCGTCTGTGCGCCGCCGTGAGCTGCCGCCATGACTCCGCCCGCTTGGAACCGGCGCGGTCCCGCCCCTATATACGACAGTGATGTTGCAATCGGAGTTCTGCCGCGATGGTCGCCGTCGTCATCTATTCCAAGTCCTGGTGCCCCTATTGCCATTCCGCCAAGGACCTGTTGACCCGCAAGGGCGTTGCCTTCGAGGAGATCGACGTGACATCCGACCGCGACGGCGAGGCCGCGATGGTCAAGCGCACCGGCCGGACCAGCGTGCCGCAGATCTTCATCGGCACCACCCATGTGGGCGGCTGCGACGACCTCTACGCGCTCGAACAGGCCGGACGCCTCGACCCCCTGCTGGCCGCCTGATGTGCGCCTGCCGCCCCGCGGGCGCACCACGATGATCCGCTATGCGCTGGCCTGCGAGGCGGGCCACGATTT
Organism: Alsobacter sp.; assembly: GCA_049316925.1. Taxonomy (GTDB): domain Bacteria; phylum Pseudomonadota; class Alphaproteobacteria; order Rhizobiales; family Beijerinckiaceae; genus Alsobacter. Next base: position 6,166 of record JBMOJG010000164.1, read on the forward strand.
CGAGAGCTGGTTCCGCGACAGCGACAGCTTCGACACGCAGCTGGTCCGCGGCCTGGTGACCTGTCCGCAGTGCGGCTCGGTCAAGGTCGCCAAGCAGATCATGGCGCCAAGCGTCGCCCGCACCGATCTGGCACGGCAGACGCCGGTTGACGAGGTCGAGACCGCGGCCCGGGCCCAGACCCAGGCCAATCTTCCCGCGGTCGTGCCCGAACCGGCATCGGCCCCGATGGTGCTGATGGGCGAGCGCGAGCAGGCGTTCCGGGCGCTGTTGCGGGCGGTGCGCAGCCATGTCGAGGCGACGGCCGAGCATGTCGGCCCGCGCTTCGCCGAGGAGGCGCGGCGCATGCATGAGGGCGTCGTCGAGTTTCGGGCGATCTATGGCGAGGCCACGGCCGAGGAGGCGCTCGCACTGGCCGAGGAAGGCATCGACGTGATGCCGCTGCCCCGGCTCCCCGACGAGCGCAACTGAGCCGGCGTCACGCCGCGGCGGGCGCTTTTGCCAGCACCATGTAGTTGACCGCCATGTCGTCCGACAGCCGCCAGGTGCCCGCCAGCGGGTTGTAGACGACCCCGGCCTCGTCGGTCACGGCCAGCCCGC
>JBMOJG010000165.1:0-6728 GCA_049316925.1 Alsobacter sp.
GACCTGGAGTGGAGCCGAGGTGGGATTGGGCCAGTCCGACCATCGTGACGGTGTCGTGTCCGGGGCGCTGGGTGCCGTCGCTGCTGCCCGCCAGGAAGCTCCGGCACGGCTGCGGGCCGTGCTCGGGTCAAAGCCGTTCGCTGCGGCCCGCTCCTTCGCCCTCGTGGGGGTCGTGTGGTGGGGGCTGGCGCTCTGGAACGACAATCCCATCCAGCTGCCTGCGCCACCCGCGGTCTTCGCCGCCCTTGTCGATGTCGCTGCGGACGGCGAGCTTCTCGAGAACGCCAGCATCAGCACCGGACGCCTTGTTCTGAGCCTCGCAATCGCTGTGGCGTTGGCCGTTCCGCTCGGGTTCTGGATGGGGATGAGCAGGCAGGCCGCGGCCTACATCGACCCTGTCGTGGAGATGCTGCGGCCGATCTCCGGCATTGCCTGGATCCCGCTGGCGCTCTTCATCTTCGGCGTCGGTGACACGCTGCCCGTGTTCATCATGACCTATGTCGCGTTCTTTCCGCTGCTGCTCAACACGATCGCGGGCGTTCGCGGGGTCAGTCGCAGGCTCGTGCAGGCGGCGGAGACGATGGGCGTCAGCCGCGCCGCCATCGTGGGGCGCGTGGTCCTGCCCGCGGCGCTGCCGTCCATGTTTGTCGGCTTCCGGCTCGCCTTCGCGGGGGCGTGGACGGCGATCGTCGCGGCTGAGTTGATCGGGGCGCCGAGTGGGCTGGGCTTTGCCGTCGAGTGGTATCGCCAGCTGTTGATGACCCCCAAGATCTTCGCCTACATCATGGCCATCGGCTTCGTCGGCTATGTCTGCGACCAGTTGCTCCAGAGCCTGCAGCGGCGCCTGATGCCCTGGACCGAGAGGGTGCACCGGTGATGGCGGGATTGTCGGGAGCATCGTCCGCCACAAGGTCCCAGCTCCCGGTGCTGGTGTGGCGATCCGTCGCGCTGCCCCTGGTGCTGCTCGTGGCCTGGCAGCTCTGGGCCCTCGGCCTGCCCGCAAACACACGGGCGCCAAGCCCGGTGCGGGTCGTGGCGACATTCGCCCGGCTCACGCTCGATGGCGAGTTGCCCATGGCGCTGGTCCAGAGCCTGGGGCGCGTCGTCGTCGGCTTCCTTATTGCGCTCGTGCTTGGTGTCTCGCTCGGTCTCGTGATGGGCCGCATTCGCTGGGTGCGCGACATGCTCGAACCGATCGTCGAGAGCTTTCGGCCGATCGCGCCGATGGCGATTCTGCCGATTGCCATTCTCTTCCTCGGCACGGGCACGCCGGCGGCCCTGTCGATCGTTGCCTACGCGGCCTTCTTCCCGCTGCTGCTGAACGTCGTGCACGGCGTGTCGGGCGTCGAGCCCAAGCTGGTCCTCGCGGCCCGGACCATGGGTGTTCCGCCGCTGCGCACATTCACCCACGTGATCCTGCCCGCAGCGATGCCCTTCGTCCTCCTCGGCTCGCGCCTCGCCATGGGGAGTGCCTGGACGGCGATCATTGCCGCCGAACTCGCCGTCGGCGCCAAGGCCGGTGGCGGCACCTCCGGCGGCATCGGACAAATGATGTTCGTCTTCTACGCCTACAGCATCGACCTCAACGGCATCGTCGTCTGCATGATCGTCGTGGGCATCGTGGCATTGCTCATCGACCGCGTGTTCCGGAGCGCCGAGCGCGTCCTCGTCCGGGGGAGGGAGGCCACATGATGCCTGCGACTGTCGCGTCCGCTCACCCCAAGCTGTCCTTCTCGGGCGTCTCCAAGGAGTTCGTCGCCCCCAGCACAGGTCGGCGGACCCTGGCCGTCACCGACGTCGAACTCGACGTCGAGGCGGGAGAGTTCATCTGCGTCGTCGGGCCGTCCGGGTGCGGAAAGTCGACGATCATGAACCTCGTGGCCGGGCTCGACAGGCCCAGCGCAGGGCGTATCGAGATGGATGGCAAGCCGATCGTCGGACCGGGCGCCGACCGTGGCGTCATGTTCCAGGACTATGCGCTCTACCCGTGGCTTACCGTGATCCAGAACATCGGCTTCGGCCTTGAAAACGGCACGCCGGGCCGCGGCCTGTCCCGCGCCGAGCGCGAGGCCCGCGTTCGTCACTTCATCGACCTCGTCCGCCTCAAGGGTGCTGAGGACAAGTATCCGCACCAGCTATCCGGCGGCATGTGCCAGCGCGTCGCGCTCGCCAGGCTCCTGGCCAACGGGCCGGACGTGCTGCTCATGGACGAACCGCTTGGGGCGCTCGACGCCCAGACGCGTCTCATCCTTCAGGTGGAGCTTCTGCGGATCTGGGGCGAGACGGCGCCCCGCACCGAGCGCAAGACAGCGATGTTCATCACACACGACATCGAGGAGGCCGTGTTCCTCGCGGACCGCGTGGTCGTGATGGGCACGGGGCCAGGGCGTATCCGCGCCGTGCTGCCGATCGATCTGCCGCGCCCGCGCGACGAGGCGACCCGCGCTGACCCGCGCTTCGCCGCCCTCGCCAGGGAGGTCTGGGAACTCATCCGCGACGATGCCTATCAGGCAATCTCATGAGAACGCGCCACGAGCGCAAAGGGGAAGGAAACATGTCCAGCAAGAACGATTTGAACCGCAGCATTCCCCGCCGCACGGTCCTGCGAGGACTGGGTGGCACCTTGCTAGCGAGCGCGGTTGCCGCGCCCTACGTGGCGCGCGGCCAGGGTGCCCTCAAGCCGCTCAAGGTGTCGGTCGGACGCATCCCCTGGGCGGCCTACAACTCGCCCATGTCGCAGTTCATGATCAACAACAGGCTGTTTGAGAAGCAAGCGGCGTCGCTTGGCTACGACGTCACTGTCGACTGGCGTGAATACCCGACCGCCTTGCCGATGGTTGAGGCAATGGTCGGCAACAACCTCGACATGGGCATGTGGGGCAACACCCCCATCATCCGCGCCATCGTCGCCAACCTGCCGATCAGCCTAATGGTCGTCGGCGAGGGGCACCTGCGCTTCGTCATCGCGACGCGCAAGGATTCCAAGATCCGCACCATGCAGGATCTGAAGGGCAAGACGGTCGGGGCCCTGCTCGGCGGCGACCCCTACAACGCGCTCGCGCAGATGCTGCGGCACGAGCTCGGGTCGCCGAACCCGAAGGACCACGACATCAAGATCATCAACACGCCCACGCTGGCGCAGGCCGCGCAGGTGCCCACCGGCATGGACGCGACGGTCGCAATCTATCCGGCGTTCCTGGCAGCCGAGCCGACTGGCTCCGTCGCGATCATGAATTCCTTCGGCTACACCGAGAGCCACTACGAGGGGCCGCTCGGGAGCGGCGCGGGGCACCTCCTGCCGTCGGTAAAGAAGTCGGCTTTCTACCCGGACGGCTACTACCTGCATCGTTCCTTCTGGCTGGTGCGCAACAAGATCGCCGAGGAGCACCCGAAGGTGGTCGTCGCGTTCCTCAGCGCGCAGCAGGAGGCTGTCGCCGCGCTGTCCAGGATCGACCCGGGCGAGGTGTCGCAGCTGGTCAAGCAGTACTGGCAGCTGGATCCTGTTGCCGGCGCCAAGGCCGTGAAGGACGACGTGCTCCATGCCCGCGGCTGGATCTGGCCCACCGAGAACGACGCGCGCGCCGTCCTCGAGGTGTCGAAGTATCTCGTCGACGCCAAGGTGATCGACAAGCCGCTCAGCTGGAACCAGGTGAAAAACAGCTTTGCGCTGACCACGCCTCTGGTGAAGGAGGCTTTCGAGCGCTCCGGCAGCAAGCCTGCAGCGGCCGAATTCAGCCGTACCGATGTGAACGACCTGCGCGGACTGCCGCTGTGGGACAGCGGCAAATGGGCCGACCGGAGCTGAACCCATCCTCGACATCGGCAAGAAGAGAGACCTGAACATGAAAGTAGGATTTGTCGGCCTCGGGGTCATGGGTGGTCCCATGGCTCTCAACATCCTCAAGGGTGGTCACGCCCTGACGGTGTTCGATATCGACTCGAAGGCCGTGCAGCGCCTTGTCGAGGCGGGGGCCAGCGCAGCCGCGAGCCCGCGCGAGGTGGGTGCGGCTAGCGAGGTCGTCGTGACGATGCTGCCGGAGCCGAAGCACGTCGACGCGGTGGTGCTTGGCAAGGACGGTATCGCGGAGGGCCTGCAGCCGGGCGGCGTCGTGATCGACATGAGCACGATCGATCCCACGACCTCCCAGCGGGTCGGCGCGGAGCTGAAGAAGCGCGGGCTCAACATGGTCGACAGCCCCGTGGGCAAGACCTCCGAGCACGCCGTCACCGGCACCCTGACCCTGATGGTCGGTGGCGAGCCGGAGATCATCGAGCGGGTCAGGCCGGTGCTTTCCTGCATGGGCACCGACACGTACATCTGCGGTGGCCCGGGCATGGGCCACGCGATGAAGATCACCAACAACCTGCTGGCGACCACGATCATGGCTGCCAACACGGAGGCGCTGGCGATCGGCATCAAGTCCGGGCTCGACCTCGAGCTCATCATGGAGATCATGAAGACTACGATGAGCAACAATGCCCAGCTCTTCGTGGCGATGCCCAAAAAGGCCTTCAAGGGCGACGACAGCCCAGGCTTCATGGTCAAGCTCGCCGCCAAGGATGTGCGCCTTGCGGTGGATCTTGCACGCACCATGGGCTTCGAACCCTGGGTCGGCGCGGCCTGCCAGAAGACGCTCGAGAGTGCGATGGAGAAGGGCTTCGCCGATCGCGACACGGCCGCCCTCATGCGCATCCACGAGGATGATCTCGGCATCAAGGTGCGGCAGAAAGCCTGATGCAACGGCACTTCGGGGAGAGCCGACGGCATGCCTGAGTTTCTCGGCTACCATCGCGAGGACGGGCGGGTCGGCGTGCGCAACCTGTTGCTCGTCCTTTCGCTCGGCGGCCTGACTGGCCGCGCCGCACGGCGCATCGCCGTGCAGGTCGATGGTGCCGTCGTGATCGTGCTCCCCTATGGCGTCGGTCTCACCGGGGCCGACGCCGCGGTGCAGGCCCGCGCGATCGTTGCCCTGGTCACCCACCCGAATGTCGGCGCGGCTGTCGTGGTGGGCGACAATCCCGTGCAGATGAAGGCGGTGGTCGGCCACATGGAGCGGGCCGGCCAACCGCACGCGGCCTTCACGCTCGACGATTGCGGCCACGACGCCATCACGCTGACCGAACGCGGGGTTCGCGCCGCGGCGCGGCTGGCACGCGCCGTCAGCAACCTGCGCCCGCGTCCGGCGCCGGTCGCGGCGCTCGCGGTGGGGCTCGAATGCGGTCGCTCGGACCCCAGCTCCGGCCTCGTCGCCAACCCGCTGCTCGGAGTTGTCGCCGACCGGATCGTGGCTGCCGGTGGCACCGCCATTCTGGGCGAGACCATGGAGTGGCTGGGCGCCGAGGATCTCCTCGCGGCGCGTGCCCGCCGGCCCGAGGTCGCTTCCGGAATTCGTTCGGCCGTCCTGGCCCGGCAGCAGGCCGCCAGCGCCGCAGGCATCGACCTGGTGCGCTCCAATCCCGGACCCACGAACATCGCGGCGGGGCTCTCGACCATCGAGGAGAAGTCGCTCGGCGCGATCGCCAAGTGTGGATCGAGCCCCATCGAGGGTCTTGTCGCCTATGGCGAGCGGCCAATCGCTCCGGGACTCTGGCTCATGGACGGGGCGGCCTACTCGCCCGAATCGATGACCGGCTTCGTGATGGCCGGTGCCCAGATCAACCTGTTCACGACCGGGGTGGGCAACAGCTATGTCAGCCTGCTCGCGCCGACCCTGAAGGTCAGCGCCAATCCCGAGAGCGCGCTGCGGCTGCACGAGCAGATCGACTTCGACGCATCGGAGGCCTTCCGCGGTCGCCAGGACCTCGCGGCCGCGGGCGACGGCCTGTTCGCCGAGGTCCTGCGCGTAGCGTCCGGCGGCGCGACTTGGGGCGAGGTGCTGATGGAGGGCGACGAGGTGGTCAGCCGCTATGGGGTGGCCCTGTGACTGCGGCCGATGCGATCAGTCTGGCTGCGACCGATAATGTCGCGACCGCGCTGAGGCCGATCGCGGCCGGAGAGCACGTTGCCGTTTCCTGCAACGGTGCGCAGACTTGTGTAACGGCAGTCGAGGACGTGCCACTCTGTCACAAGGTCGCCCTCGCTCCCCTCGGGCCCGGCGAGACGGTGTTCAAGTACGGACAGCCGATCGGCGTCGCGACCGCGACGATCGACGCCGGTGCCCATGTTCACGTCCACAACATGCGCAGCAACCGGGTGTCCTCATGACCGACAGTGATCGCCCCGTGCAGGACCTGACGGCCAAGGCCCCTAGGATCCGCCAGGCCGGCTCCCGAGGGGCAGCGGGTGTCGTCGGGGCGTTTCCGACATTCCGCCGCAGCCGGTTCGCCGACCAGGCATACGCCTTCCTGTTCCACAAGATCATCACGGGCGAGTTCCGCGAGGGACAGATGCTGCCGCCCGAGAACGAGATGTGCGCCATGTTCGGCATCTCGCGCCCGGTCGTGCGCGAGGCGTTGGACCGGCTGCGCTCGGAGGGGCTGATCAACTCGCGGCGAGGCCTCGGATCCTTCGTGCAGGCCCGGCCGAAGGGCTACAAGCTGGCGCCCCAGAAACTGAAGCTCTTCGAGGAGAACCTCGAGTTCCGCCGCATCATCGAACCGAAGGGCGTGGCGCTTGCCTGCACCCGCCGCACCGCCGCCGACCTGAAAGCCATCGGTGTGGCGATCCGGGAGTACGAGCGCGTCGCCGTGCGCGACGGCGCCGCCGCGGCTCTCCTCGACGCGAGGTT